>CAZNQF010000102.1:2406-6818 GCA_964575125.1 uncultured bacterium | reverse complement strand
ATGGGTTTCTTGATCAGTTTCAGAAAAAAGATTTTGTCCATAACAATTGGGTTCAGAGCACTCCTCCAAAACAAAGTTCATATGAATTAAAATACCCACTTTCTAATGATGAATCTGAGACAAATAAGTCTTTTCTCACTCAAAGTTTTATAACAGGAAAAAACTTGGATCCCAAAACAATCATGGGTATAGATATGTTGGAACATATATTGTTAGGTACACCCGCTTCTCCGTTAAAAAATGCACTATTAAATGCAGATATGGGTAAAGATATTTTTGGGAGTTTTAATGAAGAATTGCTTCAGCCAATTTTTACCATTGCAGTAAAACATGCCGACCCGGAAAGGAAAACCGAATTTGAGAATATTATAAAAGATACATTAGAATCACTGGTGAGGGATGGTCTGAATAAAAAAATAGTTCAAGCATCTGTAAATATAAAAGAATTTGAATTGAGGGAAGCAGATTTTAGTGGATTGCCGAAGGGCTTGATTTTTGGTTTATATTCATTGAGTCACTGGATGTATAGCGATGATCCTATTGAGATATTGGAATTTGATCGATGTATAACAGAAATAAAACAAAATATAGATAAGGGATATTTTGAAGATCTAATACAAAAATATTTTTTAAATAATACTCATCGAATCACAGTAACATTAAATCCGGTAAAAGGCCTTTCTCACACAAGGTCACTTGAGAAATCCAAAAAACTGGACAAGATTAAGGCGGATTTTTCTAAAGATAAAATTGATGAATGTATTGTTTCAACACAGTTGCTAAAGGAGAGGCAGACCAAAGAAGATTCTGATGAAGATCTAAGGTCTATTCCTCTTTTGAAATTATCTGACCTTCAGAGGAAATCAGAAATAATTAAACTAGAACAATATGAGATAGAAGGAAAAAAAATTCTATTACATCCAGGCGATACCCATGGCATCAGCTATTTAAAATATTTTTTTAACACGGACACTGTTTTACAGAGTGACCTACCTTATTTATCTGTTTATACAAGTTTATTAGGTAAAATAAGCACTAATAAGTACACCTATCATGAGTTATCCAATGAAATTTTATTTCATACAGGTGGCATTGGATTCTCAAATAAGACACTTCAGTCATTAGACACAGAAAACTTTTCCTCAAAATTATTAGTTTCGGCTAGAGTATTAAATCCTAAAATTTCAAACGCGAACGAACTAATTATGAATATTTTATCAGATAGCAGATTTGATGATAAAAAACGTATAAAAGAGATATTGAACGAAATTAAATCAAGAATTGAGATGGTCATAATGCAATCCGGGAATCAAGTTGCAAGTGTGAGATTGTTGTCCTACATTAATCCACAGGGGATGTACAACGAGCTGACCGGAGGGCTAGATTATTACCATTTTATTTCGAATATTTTAACTTCATTTGATTCAGAATTTGATTCTTTGCAGGCGAAGCTTGAAGATATCTCAAAAAGAGTATTTAATAAAAAATATTTAACCATCGGAATTATTGGAGAAAATGAGAATGTTTCAAATTTAAATAAAGAAATACATCAAATAATTGAACAAATTCCTTATAACGAAATTCCCCTAGAACAATATAATTTTAATCCAAAGATATTAAATGAAGGATTAATAATTCCAGGGAGAGTTCAATATGTGACACAAGGGTATAATTTTAAAAAATTGGGATTTACATTTTCTGGCTCAATGAGTGTTTTTGGTCGGCTTGCGGGCCTAGATTATCTCTGGAACACTGTAAGAGCTCAGGGCGGAGCCTACGGTTCATTTGTATCAATAAACAGAAATGGGAATACTATTTTTTCTTCATACAGAGATCCAAATCTAAGTAAAACATTCACGGCCTACAAAGGCATAGCAGGCTATTTAAAACGATTTAACCCTTCTGACCGAGAAATGAGAAAATATATTATCGGAACGGTCTCAGCCTTGGATAAACCACTATCTCCTCTTATGAAAGGGGAGACAGCTATAGCTCGACATTTTAAACAAATTTCAGATGATATTATTCAGAAACACAGGGAAGAGGTGTTGGGTACTGAGAAAAAAAATATTCAGGATTTATCATCTATAATGGAAGAAGTATTAAATAAAAAAATGATTTGTGTAGTTGGAAATGAAACTAAGCTAACAGAAAACAAATCAATCTTTGGGGAGGTCACCCCTATTTTCAATTGAGCTCATCATTTCGGTTATTTTAGGTTCTTTAAATATATCCAGATCTAGAATGATATCGGCAATCTCTTTTGCGGTATCATCCTCAGAAAGACCGGAGGCCTTCAGTGAGTTCCATGCTTTTGTCAGCACCTCTAAATCTTTTTCATGATTGAAAATCTCATCAAGAAATACTGAGGGAACATTAAAATCTCGTAATCGCTGGTACATATTTAATAGGACTAAATCCATAAATAAAATTACTAAAGTAAAAAAACAAATAAAATAGTAATGTGTTATTTGTGGGTTAAGAAAAACGGAATGTAAATTCACCACCCATCTTTTAATATTATATTATATATTTATTGATATGGCGTCGTACCCAAGTGGTTTAAGGGACCGGTTTGCAAAACCGTCATTCGCCGGTTCGAATCCGGCCGACGCCTCTATAAGCTTTGTTGCCCGGGTGGTGGAATTGGTAGACACAAGGGACTTAAAATCCCTCGGATGTATAATCCGTGACGGTTCGAGTCCGTCCCCGGGTACTGCTTATCAATAAATAAGCTAAATAGTAAATTCTCAAACCATCTGAAATAGTTAACTATTAATCTCTGATTTTGTGATTTGTCTCACACTGTTTCGCTCCCTCATAAAAACATAATAGAAAATATTGATTTTCTAAAGTATTAGTAGTATAATACACCATTATTTTTGAGCAAATAATACTTTTTAGTCACCTTTTCTAGGAGGAAAACGATGAAATACATTTTACACTTTACACTTCTTTTGTCAATTATTTCTGCTAACATCATCAATGTTCCCGCAGACTATGCAACCATTCAGGAAGGAATTGATGCGTCAACTAGTGGCGACACTGTTCTTGTTGAACAGGGGACCTACTTCGAAAATTTAATATTGGAAAAAAATATAGTGTTAGCTAGTCACGCACTGTTTGATGATCTTGGCCCTGGCTGGCAGAGTAACGATAATATTACTGGGACCATAGTCGATGGTTCAGAGCCCAGCGATCCCAGAAGGGGAAGCTGTTTAGTTATTCGTCATAGTTTTATGAATATTCAGCCTGTGGTGCTAGGGTTTACGTTCCAAGGTGGGACCGGAACAGATATGATTTCGTACGCCTGCGGGGCTGGCAATATAGATAGATCTGGTGGTGGAGTCTTGATGCATAAGGCCTATCCAACAATAAATTATAATCGTTTTTTAGAAAATGGCTACGATGCCACTGCCATTGGTTTGAGAATTGGAAGGGGTGGTAGGCTTGGAGGAGCGATGAGCCATTACAAAGATGATGGTGTTGAGTTTGATGAGGACCGCAGCTCTAACAGCCAAAGTGGTAGCTGGAGCAATGACTCTCAAAATTCTTATTTTCTTGATTTTGCCGATTTAGAAACTATTGGAAATAAGATAAAACCAAAAAAAATAATGAATAGCACGCCCTTAAGCAAGGCACCCTCTTCTAAAGAACCTAGAGAGATGCGGGCCGTAGCGCGTGACCTTGATTTTATACCTAGAGATGGTTCCAGGGGTGGTGTAGACATACACTTGTATGATTCCTATGGCGATGGTTGGAACGGTAATCAGCTCATAGTTGATGGGGCACATAGTTATACAATTGAAAGTGGTAACTATGCTACGTATTTCTTATCCCTTGATGAGGGAGAGCACAGTCTTACCGTTGGTGGTGGGTCATGGCAGAGCGAGGTGTCATGGGAAATTGTTGATGTTGCCGATGGTACGGTACTTGCGACAGGTGGCGCTCCCTATGAGGGAGGGTTTTTCTTGGGTGGTGGTGGAATACCTGAGCCGCCCGAGGTGTTAAACGTACAGAATAATTATTTTGAAGGTAATTCCAGTGGAAATGGTGAAAATTTTTATTCTTTTGGTTATGATGGTACCATAGATTTAAGTAATAGTATTTTTGAAGATATAGATTGCGAGAGCAATACTGTAAATGATTTTGTTCTTCATTCAATAGAAAATGAAGCAGATTTTCTTCAAGAAAACATATCTGGTGATTGTATAGAATTAAATACATTTTTTGTATCTAGCTCTGGAGATGATGCAGCTCTAGGTACAGAGTCAGAACCTTTCAAGACGATCGGACATGCTCTAACCCTTGTAAGAGAATTGGAAGGAATTAATACCACTATTAACCTTGCCTCTGGAGTCTACTCACCCTCAGTAAATAATCAGCAATATCCAATCCTACTTCCACGCACG
>CAZNQF010000102.1:1784-2396 GCA_964575125.1 uncultured bacterium | reverse complement strand
GATGACTTTATTAATTATGAGCTTTTTCCTATCGTTCTTCCGTGCTAGTGCCACCTAGTTTTTGCGGGGTGAGGTGCAACCATAATTGATGCTGAGGCCGATATTGATAATCAGGCCGCAACTATAATCGTTAAAGAGGTTACAGGCGTTAGAGTGGCTAATTTAACATTAACCGGAGGCTCTTCTGAGGGTCATGGCTGTACAGGAGGGGGCGGGCTCTTGATCACCGCAAATGACATGTTTAATGATGATGCTCTTTCTGCTCATTTTACTGATGTTGTAGTTGAAAATGTGATTATTGAAAATAACGAATCACACAATGGTGGTGGTTTATCTATATATCGATCAATAGGATCGGTTTTAAACAACGTAATTATAAGAAACAATGCTGCCAGTGCATTTGGTGGCGGAGTCTTCACCTACGGTTCTACTGTTAATATGACAAATGTGACTGTTTCTGAAAATAGCAACAATGTTGGTGGTACCGCACAGGGCGGAGGAATGATGATGCCAGTTACCGGTGGTACATTAGATAATATGACCATAGTAAATTATGAAGGATGCTGTGGTGGCGCTGGAGTATGGACCAACGGAAATTACTGTACCTGGACC
>CAZNQF010000102.1:0-1774 GCA_964575125.1 uncultured bacterium | reverse complement strand
TCTAGGTGGTGATGTGAATGGAGCACAGCCAACTCTTGTTAATGTTACCATTAGTAATAACACTGCTAGCGGTACAGGTGGAGCAGTTTGGGCCGTATCTGCTGCTCCTTCTTTTAGAAATTGTACATTTACTGGAAATACTACATTAAATGTAAATATGGGTGGCACTTTTTGGTTAAATGGTAGCGATCCGACAGGGCAGCAAATTTCCCTGACTGATTGTGAAGTTTCAGCTAACTCAGCACCATACGCGACCGCTGGAATTTGGACAATGAGCGCACCTTTAAATTTGACTCGTGTTGCTATAGTTAATAATTCTGGTGCGTGGAATCCCGGAGTTTTCATGTCAGATTGTTTTGATGATGGTTCCTATACGCCTGCATATATAAATAATTGCACAATTACTGGAAATCAATCTAACAGTGGTGGAGCTTTGAGGGGTACGTGTGGAGGTTATTTTCATGTAGCAAATTCAATTATCTATGCTAACTCTACGCCAGCACAAGTAAGTCTTGACGGAGGTGGCGCACAGATCAGGATCAGTGATGTGCAGGGTGGATATGGAGGTGATGGTAACATCAATGCAAACACTCTTTTTACAAATGCAGCCTATCGTGATTTCACTCTCCAGCCTGAATCGCCCTGTATTGATGCTGGAACTGCTGACGCTGATGGTGATGGTACACATGATACAGATTACGTGGGAGATGCCCCGGACATGGGAGCTTTCGAGTTAGGCGGTATCCTTGGATGTACAGACCCCGAAGCTGAGAATTATGATCCCGGAGCAAATATGAATGATGGGACCTGCATTTTTGGCCCTCCGGTGGTCACCTATAACAGCGGATGGAACATAGTGGGTCTTCCGCTTGAGGTTGCAGATACGTACTATGAAACATTATTTCCTAATGCCCAGGAGGGTACCCTTTATTCATTTGGTGATGAAGGATATATAGAGCAGAGTGAGCTGGTAGCCGGTAATGGATATCTCTTGAGGATGACAGCAAATGACACTCTACCATTAGTTGGTGAGCCAATCATTGGTGTTACTATCCCTATTACCGCTGGCTGGAATCTGTTCTCAGGTCTCAGCAGCTCCTTATCTGTACAAGAAATATATGAAAATGATGGAATTTATCCCGGTACGGTCTATGGATTGGATGCAAACTATTACAATCCACAGTCTATTGAGCCAGGCAGAGGATACTGGGTCCGCGCCTCTGAAGATGGGGAGCTCACGCTTGGCGGTACTCCTTCTGAATTTATGATTACAATTGTTCTGGATGACTTTCCAGAGGAAACCAGTTGGGATATTGAAGGCCCAGAGGGTGAAGTTGAGAGCGGAGGCCCTTATGGCGAAGCAGGGGGAACAGTGGAACATGCAATTCAACTGCTGCCCGGTGATTATGTGTGGACCATCTATGACGCCTGGGGCGATGGTATTTGCTGTGGCTTTGGAGAAGGTTCATATGAGCTGAGTCTTGATGGAGAGGTCATTGCAAATGGAGATGGTCAGTTTGGAAGTAGCGAGAGTGTTGAGTTTACCGTTGGCTCATCAAGAAGCTATGTAAGCTCTCTCACAACAACACATCTTCCTAGCGATTTTGACCTTCCAGAAGGAAAGGGAGATACACCATTTGTTGGAAATATTGATTTTATAACAGAAACCATCAACTATGAAGTTGTAAGCTCTCCAAAAATGGTTGCCATTTCAAACAAACTTGAAGAGGCCAACTCAATATCATTTTCAAGTGAGGATCACTCATCAAAGCTA
>CAZNQF010000101.1:790-6829 GCA_964575125.1 uncultured bacterium | reverse complement strand
AAAGAGGTTCTTTTACTGAAATTATAAATAAAGAATTATTAAATAAAATTAATAGAAAAATATCAAAAAAAATAAATTTTGTACAATTTAATCACTCTTTTTCGAAAAAAAAATTTACAATTAGAGGACTTCATTGTCAAAAACCAGATAATGATCAAGATAAATTAATATATTGTATTAAAGGTAAGATTATTGATTTTGTAGTAGATTTTAGAAAATCATCAATAAATTTTGGCAAATATTTTTCAGTTGAATTATCAAGTAAAAACAACAAAATGATTTTTATACCAAAGGGTTTTTTGCATGGATTTATAACTCTTGAAGATAAAAGTGAGATTGTGTATGCATGTTCGAAATTTTATTCTAAAAAAAAAGAAATTAAAATTAATTTTTTTGATAAACATTTAAATATAAGGGAATTAAAAATAATTAAAAATAAAATAATTTCAGGTAAGGACAAAGAAGCACCAAACTTTTTAGAAGTCAAAAGTCCCTTTGGCTAAATTTATGAAGATTATTGTAACCGGTGGATGTGGTTTTATTGGTTCTAACCTAGTTAGGAGATTATTATCAGTAGGACACAAGGTGTTAAATATTGACAAAATAACTTATGCAGGGTCTTTAAAAAATTTATCAAATGTATCAAATCAATCTAATTATAATTTTAAGAAAACCAATATTTGTGATTATGATAAGATAAAGAAAATATTTTATTCCTTTAAACCTGATTATATTATGCACTTAGCGGCAGAAACCCATGTAGATAATTCAATTGATGATCCTTCAAAATTTATTGAAACAAATATTTTTGGTACATATAATTTATTGATGGTCTCAAATGAATACTACAAGAATCACTCAATCAATAAAAATTTTAGATTTATGCATATATCTACTGACGAGGTTTATGGTTCAGCAAATAATAATGAAGATTTTCATGAATATAGCCCATATAAAACAAATAGCCCATATTCTGCTTCAAAAGCTAGTAGTGATCACTTAGTAAGAGCCTGGAATAAAACTTACAATTTACCTACAGTTATCACTAATTGCTCGAATAATTTTGGACCAAATCAACATAAAGAAAAATTAATTCCAAAAACAATTATATCTCTATTAGAAAATAAGGAAATTCCAATTTATGGTAGTGGAAAAAATAAAAGAGATTGGATTTATGTTGAAGATCACATTACTGCGCTTAGTGAAATATTGAAATTTTCAAAATCTGGTTCAAAGAATAATATATCATCGTGTAAAAGTATAGAAAATATATATGTTGTAAAAAAGATTTGTAATTTACTTGATAAAAAATTTAATAAAAATAAAAAAAATTCTTTTTCAAAAAATATTTCTTTTGTCAAAGATAGACCGGGTCATGATTTAATATATTCTATCAATTGTTCAAAAATTATTAAAGATTATAAATGGAAAGCAAAAACACCTTTTAATAAAGCACTAGAAAAGACTGTTGCATGGTACATTTCAAATTACAAATTATGAAAATAGTTTTGTTTGGAAAGAATGGTCAATTAGGACAAGCATTACAAAAAACAATAAATTTAAAAAGTATTAGCAGAAAAGAAGTTAATTTTTTAAACGTTAGTTCAATAAATAATTTTTTTATGAAAAATAATTTTGATTTAATAATTAATGCTGCTGCATTTACAAATGTAGATAAAGCAGAAAATATGAAAAAAGAAGCCTCTTTGGTAAATACTGAAGCACCATATCAAATAGCTCTTAGTGCAAAAAAAAAGAAAATTCCAATGATACATTTCTCAACAGATTATGTATTTGATGGCTCAGGTAAGAAACCATGGAAAACAATTGATGAAACTAATCCGATATCAGTTTATGGTAAAACAAAAGCTTTAGGAGAAAAAAAAATATTAAGTACAGGAGGTCTAAACTATATAATAAGAACTTCTTGGTTATTTTCTTCATCAAAAAATAATTTTGTATATAAGATTCTCAATTCAGCTTCAAAAAATAAAGAAATTTTTGTTGTAAATGATCAAGTCAGTGGACCAACATCAGTAAATGATTTAGCAAAATTAAGTAAAAAAATTATTAAAGAAATATTTATGAACAATTTAGACCCAGGTATATATCATTTTTCTGGGACGCCTTATGTAAGTAGATTTGAATTTGCAAAGATGATTTTATCTAAATCAAAAATTGAATCAAAAATAAATATTATTTCAAGCAATCAAGCTAAATCTTTTAGGATTAGGCCAAAAAACTCAAGATTAAATTGCAAAAAAATAGAAAAAAAGTTTGGTATTAATTTACCAAAGTGGGAAAAATCTTTAGGAAGTATTATAAAAGAAATGAATTATAATAAATGACTAATCATAAAGGTATAATTTTAGCAGGAGGTTTGGCGACGAGGCTTATGCCTATAACAGCTTCAATTTCAAAGCAACTTTTGCCAATTTATGACAAACCAATGATATATTATCCATTAAATATACTTTTAAAATCAAAAATTCGTGAAATTGCTATTATTACTAAACCAAAAGATCAAGAACAATTTTATAATTTATTAGGAAATGGAAGTCAATTTGGTTGTCAATTTACATATATTAATCAATCTAAACCAAAAGGAATAGCGGAGTCTTATATTTTATGTGAACAATTTATTGGGAAATCATCTTCAGTTCTTATACTTGGTGATAATTTATTTTATGGTAATGAATTTGAACAAATAGTTACCAAGTCTTTGAATTCAAAAAAAGGAGCTACTATTTTTGGATATGAAGTTAATGATCCTTCAATTTATGGTAATATTGAAATTAATAATTTGAATCAGATTGTAGATATTATAGAAAAACCAAAAAAACCAAAAAGTAGTTATGCAGTTACAGGGCTATATGTTTTGGACAATACTTCGATAAATAAAGCAAAAAAACTTAAGCCTTCAAAAAGAGGAGAGCTAGAAATTACATCTTTGTTAAAACTTTATATGAAAGAAAAATCTTTAAATTTAAAAATCTTAGACAGAGGAGTTGCTTGGCTTGATACTGGAACTATTGAAGCTTTTAATGATGCTAATAATTTTATTAAAACAATTCAAAAAAGACAAGGTATAATTGTTGGTTGTCTTGAAGAAACTGCTTATGAAAATAAGTGGATTAATAAGAATCAAATTAAAAAAAATTATGGTCTAATTAAGAATTCAGAATATGGAAAATATTTAAAAAAAATTTTAAATAAAAAAAATTAAAAATATGGTTTATAAAAAATTTAAATTTAATTTTAATAATATTAAAGAAAATTATACTAAGAATATATCATTATTAAATAACAAGAAAATTGCAGTTATAGGCGATGTAATTTTAGATGAATATATAAAAGGCCAAGCAGAAAGAATTTCACCAGAGGCCCCTATACCCGTAATTAAAGTTAATTCTAAATATTATTCTTTAGGGGGCGCAGCAAATGTAGCAAGAAATTTAAGCAGATTAGGAGTGAATGTTTTTTTGTATGGTTTATTAGGAAATGATACTTCAGGTAAGATTATTAAAAATAGTTTAAAGGAAGAGAAAATTAATGATAATTTATTAAAAATTAATAAAATTAAAACTATTATTAAAACTAGAGTAGTATCAGATGGCCAACAAATAGTAAGATATGATCAAGAATCCTATTTTAATAAAATTGACTCATTAAAACTCCTTGGATTTTTATTAAAAAACATAAATAAATTTAATCTTATTATAATTTCAGACTATGGTAAGGGGACGGTTACAAATGTTTCTGAAATATCAAAAATTTGCAGAAAAAATTCAATTCCATTGTTTATAGATCCAAAAGGAGCTTCTTTTCAGAAATATGCTGGTGCAGATCTCATTTCGCCAAATTAAAAAGAATTTGAAAAAATTGTAGGATATTGCTCTTCTGACAAAGAACTAATTCAAAGAGCTTTTAATTTAATGAAAAAATTTAATATTAAAAATCTATTGATTACCAAGGGTAAGAGAGGAATGACTTTTTTAAATAATAATAGAGAATATTTTCATATAGGAGCAGAAAATGTTGAAGTAGCTAATGTTGTAGGTGCTGGGGATACAGTTATATCATGGATTGGAGCTTTGAGTTTAACTGAATATAATTTAGAAAGTTCTATTTATTTGGCTAATCTAGCTGCAGGAGAAGTTGTAAAGCTTGAAGGAACATCTACATTATCAACTGATCAAATCTATAATAAGCTTGAATCTAAAAATAAAATTTTGGATATCAATGATCTTAAAAAGAATTTGGATTTTCTAAAGAAAAATAATAAAACGATTGTATTTACAAATGGGTGCTTTGACTTAATTCATAAAGGGCATTTAGAATATTTAAAAAAGTCTAAGAAACTTGGAGATATACTCATTGTTGGCTTAAATAGTGATAAGTCTGTTATAAAACTGAAAGGTCAATCAAGACCTTTTAACTCGTTTGTAGATCGAGCAAATATATTATCAGAATTTATCTCAGTGGATTTTATAGTATTATTTAATGAGCTTACTCCATTAAATTTAATAAAATTAATTTAGCCAGATATAATTACAAAAGGTGGGGACTAAGCTAAACATGAAGTAGTTGATTTTTCATTTCTTAAAAAATATGGGGGAGAAGTAAAAATAATTAAGTTTTTAAAAGGATATTCATCAACTAAGATGATTAAAAAAATAAATAATACTTAATATGATAGTTGTTACTGGAGGAGCTGGTTTTATTGGAAGTAGAATAATTAAATCCTTAAATAAGCAAGGTATTAACCAAATTATAGTTGTAGACCACCTAGAAAGAGGTGAAAAAATAAATAATTTATCCGAATTAGATATTTATGATTACTTTGAGTCGTTTGAATTTATTGAATTATTTAATAAAAAAAATAGCCTTAAGAAAATTCATACAATTTTTCATGAAGGTGCTTGTTCAATAACAACAGAATGGAATGGAAAATATATTATGGAAAAAAATTTTAAGTTTTCCAAAGATCTTTTTGATAATTGTCAGTCAAAAAAAATTAAACTAATATATGCTTCTTCAGCATCTGTATATGGTTCAAAAAACAAAGATTTTGCAGAAAAATTTACTAATGAAAAACCACTTAATCCATATGCTTTTTCTAAATTTTTATTTGATCAATACTTTAGAATGAATTTTAAAAAAATAAAATCACAAGTTGTTGGTTTAAGATATTTTAATGTTTATGGCCCAGGTGAAGCACATAAAAAATCTATGACAAGTCCAGTTTTTAAATTTTATAATCAATTATTAAAAAAAAATAAAATTTCTATTTTCAAGGGATCGCATGACTATTTAGATGGAGAACATCAGAGAGATTTTATATATGTAGACGATTGTGTGGATGTCAATCTATGGTTTAATAAAAAAAATATTAGTGGTATTTTTAATGTTGGAACAGGAAAAGCTAGTTCATTTAATTCTATAGCTAAAGAAGTTATTAAATATTTTAATAAAGGGAAAGTCGAATATATCGATTTTCCTACGAATTTGATAAATTCATATCAGCCATTTACAAAAGCTAATGTTAATAAATTAAGAAAAGCTGGTTACAAAAAAAAATTCATCACAATAGAAAGTGGAATTAAAAAATATCTTGATTTTTTATCAATTGATAAAAATACTTGATTAAATTAAATCAAAGATTTGTTTAATACCTATTCCCGAATTACATTTATATTTATTGAAACATATAGGGGGATAATTATCACTACCTGGAGATGGATTTTTTACGCATGGTTGACAGTGAATTACTTTATTGAATAAAACTATCGTATCTTTAGGTGTACAATAAATATTTGGATCAGAAAAAGTAAAAACTGCTATAATTTTTTTATTAAAAAGACTTGATAAATGCATTATGCCACTATCAGTTGTTATTATTTTTTTTGAATTTTTCAATATATAACATAATTCAGCAAAATTAGTTTTTCCTGTAAAGTTATATATTTTCTCTTTAGGTATATTCTGAATTAATTTAATACTATCTGAATATTCATTTCCACTTCCTACTAAAACAAT
>CAZNQF010000101.1:328-780 GCA_964575125.1 uncultured bacterium | reverse complement strand
GTTTTGATTTAAATTTTTATTCAATAATAATATTTTTAATATTTAATATGTCAAAAAAATATGAATTGAATAATTCATACCTATTAATTTTTTTTGTTTTTATAATTTTATTATATGAAAATATTGTTGAATAATCTCCTAATATTCCCATAAAATATTTACACTTAGAAAACAAAAAAATAAATAATATTTCTATACTACTTGACCAAGACAAAAAAATTGAATTTTTATATTTATTATCTCTTAGCTTTAAAAGAGAGAATATTTTTTTTTTATTATAAAATTCTATTTCACAATTTGGAAATAAAATATCTAAAAATTTAAATTTATAGTTTAAAAAAATTGTTATTTTGTGATTTAAGCTCAAATTATCAATTAATTTTTTCAACATTATATGGTAACCAATTCCTCCATAGAGAAAAAAAACATAATTTTTATTATTAATTGAGTAC
>CAZNQF010000101.1:0-318 GCA_964575125.1 uncultured bacterium | reverse complement strand
ATAGTTGTTGCGTTATAATAATTTTTTGCAATATTAATGATATTATAATCATAATATATTTTTTTATTAAAAAAAAAAAAAAAATAAATTACTTTTAAATATTCATTAATTTTCATTTATTAATAAAACTTCCATCCATTTTTATTAAAAAATTTTATACAAGATGCAATAAAATATAACCAAATTATTAATGGTTTTTTGGGCGTGTTTCCACCATAGTGAATAATTTTAACATTTGGATAATATTTAATTTTAGATATTTTTGAAGTTCTAATAGAAATATCAAAATCTTCTAAATATAAAAAAAATCTTTCGTCA
>CAZNQF010000100.1:2250-6931 GCA_964575125.1 uncultured bacterium | reverse complement strand
AATTTGTCTTGGAGTTTTAAAGCACCAAAGAACAAAATTCTTGTCAAAAATAGTTTGCGGTGGATATACAGTCGAATCCACTACATATATTCTATTGCTATAGGACTCACTATCATAATGAGATTGACTAACTAGAAGTTGAGAATAGAATGTCTGCCTCCACACTTTTGACCATTTTATGCTTATGCTTTCATTCGTCCACTTTGATTGATCTTGTATTATATAAGGATTGTCTCCATTAGAAAAATTATATAACCTATCAATATCATCCTCTCCGAAAAAAAAACTGATCGATAAAAAGTTTTGATTATTCGGCATAAAAGTGATTTTACCGTTAAAATCGTAAAACGATAGACTAGGAGTATAATCAGTAGAGTCCGTAGAGATTGATAAGCTGTTTTGACCTTCACCATCTATTAAAAAATTGTAAATATGATTAAACAGAAATGTTTTATATAAATGTGAATATGAACCTCTATAGGTCATAAAAATACTTCCACGGTCAAAAAGTGGTTCTTCATATGTTAAGCCTGCGGTAAGTAAATTACCATAAAAACTGATTTTCCTTTTTTTTGTATTACCCTGCTTCCCTGTCATCTCAATAACACTAGAAGCCATTCCGCCATATTTTGTAGGAATACCACCTTTATAAATTTGAATATCTTTAATTGCCTCTGAATTTATTGAACTAAAAAATCCATAGAAATGGTCTGTTTGATATACAGACATTCCATCTAAAATAATAAGATTTTGATCCGGTGTCCCTCCTCTAATATACAATCCTGCCGATCCAATATTCCCAATTTGGATTCCTGGTAATAATTTAAGGGATCGAAAAATATCAGTTTCGCCAAGTTTTGGCAGAGATGCAATATGACGGGGAGAAAAAGAGATTTGTCCAGTTTCTAAGGACTGACTAAAAAATTCTAGATCTTGTCCCGTTACGGTAACTCCCTTAGAACGGATTACTTTTGGAGCTAATTCAATCTCAAGGAATTTATCGATATTATCTTTGCGTGACAGTAATAACTTTTTATTTTCATAACCAATATATGAGATATTTAAAATGCATGAATCTTTTATTACTGGTATATAAAAAAAACCCTCATTGTTTGTAACGTCTCCCCAAAAAGAATTTTGGATGTGAACATTTGCAAAGGGAATTGGTTCTCCTGTCAATTTATCTCTAACGATTCCATTGAGTATCCATTTTTTTTGGGAGTTTTCAATTGGCAGGGCAATTACTATATATTGATTACCTGTTTTTTTCCATTTTAGATTTTGAGAAAAAAGTAATGTATCAAGAGCACTCTCAATTGAACAGTCATAGCAAATTCCTGATATTATTTTTTTTTCAACATGCCTGTCCTGGTAAACTACAGGAATTTGCTTATTTGTAATTAAGGAATCTAACGCAGATTTTAAAGAGAAGTTTTTGTAATCAAACTCTATGGATTGACCATTTGAATTTGAGAGGAGTGTATTAAAAATAAAAAGGGGAAACAATACCCCTAATATTACAAATCGATCAATAAAATATATAGCGTTGTTTTTCAAATTTGTAAGGACGTTTTGTCAGCAATGAGATCGTTGCTAAAACATCGCTTAGGTTGTCAGCTTCCATTACTCCTGTAACAGTTATTATACCTAACTCTGAATTGGCAAGGTCGATTACTATATCAAATTTACGCTCAATTTCCTTACAAACATCTTCAAGATTATCTTTAGCAAAAATGAACTTATTGTGAATCCATCCTGGTATTTGGGAATTTGAAATAATTTGAGGATTCCCAGGATGTTCTTCAGAATCAAAAGAAATAATCTGTCCTGCAGTTAGTACAACTTCTTTTTGAAAATTATCTTCTATTTCGTTACCGACTTTCACAATTCCTTCGTTTACTGCAATTTCAAAACTTTGTTCTCTTGCATAGACATTGAACTGTGTTCCAAGCACTTGTACTATCATGTCCCCATTTTTGACGGTAAACGGATGTTTCCCATTCTGAACATCAAAATAAGCTTCACCTTCCAAAAATACTAATCTTGAGTCATCACCAAATGAATCTAAAAATGAAATCTTACTCTCCGAATTTAATTTAACCTGTGAGTTATCGGGGAGCGTAACGGTTAAAACATCTCCTCTCTGCGTTAAATATGTAGTTGTGGTCAACCAAGAATAAATGGTTGGACTTGTTATCGTTAATAATAGAGCTACAGAGATGATATATGCATACTTGAGTTTAAAAAAAGAAAATTTTGGTTGAGTTCTGTAAACTTCAACATGTTTCCACCGTGACTTTTCTTCAACTCGCTTTATTTTAGCCATAACATTATTAACAAACTCATTTCCGAATGAGTCAATTGAAAAGCTAGAAACCAAATCCCTTAATTTAATAATGCCCTGTTTCTCTTTTTTTAGCTCATCTGATGCAGACAACTCCTGATCAAGAATTGTTTGTTCCTGTTTATTTAAACTTTTATCAAATGATTTATATAATATCTTTTTTACGTTCATATTAGTCCTTTAACCATGGGTGACAATATTTTCCTCATTCTCTTCTGTGCACGAGCAAAACGTGACAAAACAGTCCCTTCGGCAATACCCAATATTTTTCCTGTTTCTTTCACAGAATAACCATCTATCAAGCGGAGCACAACCACCGATCTAAACTTGGGTTTTAACTTGCTCAAAGCAAATTCCACTAAACCCATTATTTCTTGTTTTTTAAAATTAGAATCTTCACTACCTTTGTCCGCCATATCACTGTCAACCGAATACAAAATTCTTTTTCTTTTTTGCCTTTTAATCTCGTTTAACGAAAGATTTATCGCAATTCGGGTTACATATGTTTTTACATCAGAGTCTCCCCGAAATTTTTTTAGCGCTTTATAAAAGCGAATAAAGGTTTCCTGGCCTACATCTGCAGCCTCCTGACAATTTCCCAACATTCCAATAACTGTTGAGGCAACTGTAGGTTCTAGTATTTTTACCAACTCTTTAAACGAATCTTGATCGCCGTCTGCCGCTGATTTTACTAATTCTAATTGTTCCACGTATTTTCAATATTACTTCAACTAGTCTATTTTACGACATCAGCAACTATCTCACCTAATCGTTTTGCGATGATTTTTTGAGAATTACAATTTCAAAAAGCATGAACAAATTTCTTTGTTCGCCCATTGGACAATTCCTGATTTCAGATTATTCCAATAATATTCATTTTTTTTACTTGATCAACATCAATTTTTCAATCTGTATAAAACCATCTGTCTCTAACTTAAGAAAATATATGCCACTTGATTGACCCCTTGCATTCCATTGAACATTGTGATGGCCTTTATTTAGATTTTCACTCAAGAGAGTTTGAACCAGACTTCCATTTATATCAAAAATGTTTAGTAATAAATTATCAGGGCTTTTGCCCAAGTAAAATTGGATGTTTGTAGTTGGGTTAAAAGGATTGGGGTACGCAGGAAGAAGTGAAAATTTATCAAGATTTGAAGAACTCGTTTTCCTTAATAAAATTGTTTTAACACTACCACTTATATCGAAAACTTCATTTTCAAAACAGCTGTAAACATTTTTACTATCATCCACCAATTCCCACTCATCTCCATTTAAAAGATCACATTCGATTTTCAACAAATTTTTATTATTCATCACTTCAATTATACATTCATCCTTAGAACATAATTTTGTATCCCCAAAAAATCGAACATCTTGTCCACCATAAGGAGGTTTTGGAGGCAAAGAATATCTTATCTCGTTATTTTTTGATACGTTAGATGTAACAAACAAAGTTTTTTCATTAATTTTTATATTTGAAAAATCATTCGAATTACTATCTTCAACTCTTCCTGAAAAACTACCTGAAATAAATACCGAGCCATCTCCATAAGAGCGTAACCAATATCCTTTCCCGGGCTCTATCATCCATGACCCATCATACCCTAAATCGCCATAGCCATACAACGTTCCTACTATAATCAAGCCATCGGGGTCATATACGCTATTCAAACTGACAGTTTGAGAAATGCCTGAGATCAGGTTCCAGCCTTCGAGTTAAAATACACTTTGCTCTAATAGGTTGCCACCTGTAATGTTTACCGAACCAGCATTTTCAAATCTCTACCAATAGCCTGAACCTGGGATTAGCAAATCTTGATTTATGTATCCCCCACTAAAGGAATAGAGCGTGTTATCTATTGCATCAGGAAATAAAAAACTATAGCTTGAATTGCTCGACATAACAGGAAGACCTATTAAATTCCAATCATTCATATAGGAAACAGGAAAAATAATTTCGGAAAAATCCACGTTGGGTCTAGTTGTTATATATAGTGCTGTATAATCATCTAATTCCATTGCTGCAGTTGGGTAATCATCATTAAATGAATACTCTAATCCAATATCGCTGGTGTGATTTTCGAGCCCAATGGTTGCATATCCTCCGTGAATTGGAGTGTACCCTGAGAAACTCCCTGAGGATGTATTGTTAAAGGTTTTATATTGAAGTTTTATTTCATTGTCATCATATGGAGGAGCAGTTTGATTATACAAAATCGCCTGAAAACTATTCAAAGAGTTATAATTTTCTGTTCTTACATTTGACCATTCTATGATAAAATACTGCTTCCCAGGTGCACCATATGTGTACACATCGCCACCATTTGATGTTTT
>CAZNQF010000100.1:0-2240 GCA_964575125.1 uncultured bacterium | reverse complement strand
GCCTGGGATTGGGTAATTTCTAAAAGATTCCATGTCCGATTCTCCAAAAGCTATCCACCCATTAGAGGAGACACTTATTGTTGCATATGATTGTCCGTAGAATTGGAAGGGAAATGGTAGGTCTACCTCTTTTGTTGTTTCTTCAAATTCACAATATCCATACCATGCCCCTCCCCAGGGGTCGCAGTCTGCATCGCTATGGCATACAACATTGCTATTTTCAGAACAAATACCTCTTCCTGCGCCCACATCTAAAATATCAAGATTGTTTCCTATAGATGAAATTTCAATCCAATCATAATCAGGGGCCATATTATATCCGGTATCATCTGAGTCATATATATAGTAACCATAGCTATCAGGACCAAGCGGATCTGATACCGATATATCTCCTATGGTAATAGGGAAAAACAAATGTCTTGAAAATCCATTTGTAGATTCAACAATTAATTTCATAGATAAGATAGTTCCCGGGATCAATCCCTCCAGTGGGTTGATTGTAAACCACCCTGAATTATAAGATGTATTTCCCGGACTAATTGAATTCCAAATTTGTTGAGATGAAATAATTTGGATAGCGGGGCTCAATGCTATCAATGTACCGGTTAATCCTTCGGTAGGGAGGGAACCACTGTTGAACAGACTTAACCTTATATCTGAAATCATTCCGGGATTTAGGTTCCCACCCCCTGATACCGAGACTGCTGTCACAGCTAGGTGTGTCCCAAAACAGTTCAAATTTAGAATTGAGCTCCATTCTTCTCCGGTATTGTCATTTATATTTAAATAAATTTTTAAATCTTCACGTTCCATTTCTGATGGTGAAAGGTGCAAAGTGAAGCTCTCTCCATTGGAACTTTGCCCCGGTCCTATGAATCCATAATCAGAGGAACCATCAATCACTTCTAAATAGTTGGAGCTAGTAGAGATCTCTGCATAGACACTATTAACACTTAACAGTCCAAAGTTACGAAGTGGGATAGTTAATTCTACTGTCTCTCCTGGATTCCAATTCCCATCTCCTCCATCATCAATCTCAATCGTTTCAAGATTATCTACATTGATTAATTTACCATCGGTACGAATATTTGCTGTTCCTATATACGGTTTGCAATCTTGTTTGGTAACAGTAACTGAGATATCTCCGCCATATTGATATTCCAAGGGCACAACAACATAACCATTCTCATCCGTTAAACTATTTGAAAATATTTCATCGTTCCCTTTTAACAGAGTTACCATTGCACCATCAACAGGGTTCCCACCCTCGGTTAAAACTTGAACTTCGAGAAAATTTGTTCCAAAAGATATATCTTCACTGTAGTTAACCTGTAAAATTTGTGGGGTATCTGTCCACAAATGTGTAGAAGGGTCACCCATTAGACTGTTCCACTGACAAAAAGCATTTACCCAATTATAAGGGTTATGAGGATAAGCACTGAACAAAGTCAACTTTCCATTTACCAAAGATGCGCCAGCGGTCCCAACCTTTCTCGGAAATAAACCATCATACATTCCCATTGCGATAATATTATTAAACATAGTATGAGTATTACCCGTGGCTGTACTGACAGCTGCAATACCTCCCCTCGGATTGGAAACACTACCTGCTTTTAAAAATTGTTCTGATAGACAAGTATTATCTACCGCAAAGTCACCGGTATTGCATGTCAAAAAAGTTACAAATGGTAGTTTATGACCATTGTTGGCATCATCTACATCTCCATTATCAATCCCACTAACACTTCCAAAACCCCTATATTGAAGATACAAAACACCTTCCTCCATTTGATCTTCCATCCAATTTGCCCAACCGCTACCTGAAATTTTTAGAGCAACATCTTCCATCCCAAATGTTTTCATAGTATTTTCAACATAGTGAGCTGTGATTACCGTAGATATCCCTGAATCACCAGCGTCGCCCATTACAGCAGCACGCTCATAAAATCCATCTAAATCGCCTAAATATGTTCCTTTTTCATAGTTAATTATTTTATTAACAATATTAGAAATATTTGAGGAAGACCTCACAGATATTCTGCCGATTAAAACCTCTGGAAATAAATCATTTCCTACTAATTCACTGTAGGGCTGATCTCCTTCACAGGCATTTCCCCAATAGTCGTGTCCCCAATCTTCATAATAAGTTGGAACATCATAAGAGCCACCAACATCTCCAACAAAAGCAACATACTCAGGGGGAGGACTAAAATTATTGTAAGCACTCTGAATATAGTTTT
>CAZNQF010000099.1:0-6977 GCA_964575125.1 uncultured bacterium | reverse complement strand
ATAATGTGAAATGAAACTGTAACTATAATTATTATTGACTTTGGTAGGTTGGGAAGAAACATATTACTTATCCTTTTATAATTAAATTTATTTAATAGTTACGCTATTCAGTTTATCGTCCCCCTGGTAGAATAAGCTCTCCATTGCCCACGCTTCTAAGCCAATATGCGTTCCCAGGTTCGATTGTTTGAGCCTCAGCATAGTATCCATCAAACCCAAAAATTGAGCCATCGATTATCAGGTCGTTTACAATATCAAGAATAAATATTGATTCAGATATCCCTGAAATTAAATTCCATCCTGTTTCCAGTTGAATTGAGACCGTTTCGATAGGTTCTCCTGATAAAGCAGTGATTAGTTGTGAATCAAAACGAAGCCAATATCCTATTCCTGTATTAAGGATGTTATCTTCAACATATCCACCATTTTGAAACATAAACAGTGAATTATCAAGCGCATCCGGAAATAAAGTTTCAACATAATTATCTTCAGAAAAAATAGGTAGTCCTATCATGTTCCACCCATATTCTAGTTCAATGACTTGAGTTACATTAATAAATGATTCCAACCAGGCCGCAGCTGCTAGCAAAATGACCGCTGCCGCTTCAGTATGACTTCCTAAGTTTTCAACATAAATCTCAACATTCTCTGCCCCATTATTTATAAAAAATTCGTAAGCATTAATCGTATTTTGTACCGGTACTAATTCATCTTCATTACTGTGGAGCAACGTAATAGGAGACTGAGGAATCCACTGATATAGATCATTCTCATGAAGAGCCGTTCGCAGTGGATGGGCAGGATTAGATGTGACCTCTTCCAAAACATCAGGACGTACAATTTCTATGGGGATCTCCGGCATAATTTCGTCAACTTCACCACCAGAATGTGTTCCATCAAAGAGCTGAGGTAATAACGTATCATAGGGAGAAATAAAAAAATCTGATGGAGAATCATAAAGACCATAAACATCATTGTATGCCAAAATTGTGTACGGTAAATAATTGGGTGATCCATAGGGTTGGGGGGTCAACATTAAATTATACATCACAGATGATAGATCATATGGCCCGGCACAGGGAGCGGATGCTGTTACCTCTATCTCTCCATCTAATTCTTCTTCGATATATTTATGAGCGGCCATGGTTACAAAACCACCTTCGGAATAACCAGCCAAAAAAACATCTTCTGAAATAAGTACATTCAGTGAATCACATAAATTTTTACCTGCCCGTATCATATCAACCACAGATGTCGCTGATGGCAGTGCAACCATATATGGGTGAAGCATATCGGAAACACCCAACCCTAAAAAATCAGGAATGGCTGTAATAAAACCCCTACCACCTAACCACATACTGACAATGTCAAAACCATTGACAGATGAAACACTATTCCTCTTTAAAACGGTTCCATGTTGATAGCTAAAAAAAGGTCTTGCTACCGATTGCGACAGTGGAATTGCTAAAACACCAGAAGCAATAGTTGGAGAACCATGAGGGTCTATTGTATGATATTCAACTCGATAAAGAGAAACATCAAAATTGATATTTAAAGGTATATCATAATCTGAAAAGTCTGATTGCAACTCTGCACTAATCTCATCAACGGTTTTTGTGGCCATTAATTCAGCAATATGTATATCACCTTGGTTTTGGGGTAAAATTATATTACAAATAAACAAAGTAAATAAAATGAATTTTCCAAAAAAATAAGAACTCATTGTTAGTTTAATTTGGAAAGATTTGAATTTATTTTATTTTCAACTTCTATATGTGACATTGGTAATTTAGAAGACTTACGTTCCATTATTTCAGTCATTAGATTTTGCTGAAATTTACCTCTTTCTTTGATAACTGAATAAGGGATTTGATGAAAGGATACCATAGAATATCTTGAAATAAATTGATTCGGATATTTTTTTTCTAATTCTATTTCTAACTCTCTTTGGGATAAAAAATTTCTCTTATTAACTAAATCTCTCATTTCAATATAATTCTCTAATGCCATATCTGCAATAGCATCACCATCTTTTTTCCTGTGATTTGAAAATGATTCAAATAACTTTTCCCAATCTATATGTGAATCCATCATTTGGCTCAAAATAGTACAATCTTCAAAAGAAGCATTCATCCCTTGTCCAAAAAAGGGAACAACCGCATGGGCAGCATCACCTATAAGAAGAGTTTGTTTTACATTCCATGGAAAACATTGGACAGTCCCGAGCTTCCCTGTTGGATTAGTAAAAAAATTATTGCATAGATTGGGTATAAGTTTTTTTACATCTGGAAACTTATCAATAAATAGAGATTCAATTTGATCATCTGATAGTATACTTGCAAAACTGATATCACCTTTATTAGGTAAAAATAAAGTAACAGTAAAAGAACGATCCATATTAGGTAGAGCAATGAGCATATATCTACCTCTTGGCCAAATATGTAGAGCATTTGGGTCCAATTGATATTGCCCAAAATTATCAGGTGGGATATTTAATTCTTTGTAAGAGTGTTCTAAAGGTTTCATCTCATCTAATAAATCTCCGGTCTGATGAAAAAATCTTCGAATGATAGACCCTGAGCCATCTGCAGCAATAACCGGAGAATGCTTAACATTCAACTTTGTATCTGTTTGAATATCGTGAAAGTTCAATGTATGTGTATCTTTTTCAAGCCCTGTACACACATGTTGAAAAAAGAAACGAATATTTCCTGTTTGCTCAGATTCCGTTATTAATATTTTATTTAACTCTGAGCGTGACACTGAATTAATAAATTGACCTGCGTTCCCGTAAGGTAATAGCCTTGTTGTACCATCCAAATCATGGATTTGCCTCCCATACATTGGAATTAATAATGGTTTTATTTTTTCAAATACTCCAATATCTTGTAATGCAAAAATTCCCCGTTTTGATAAAGCCAAATTTATTGACCTGCCAGCAGAAAGTTTTTGTTCACGGATGTCCGGACGGCGTTCATAAACATGCACCTTGAATCCATGCTTTGCTAAATACATAGCCATGACCGGCCCTGAGAGTCCTCCCCCTACAATTGTGATTATATCATTTTCTTTTGGTTTCACATTAATTCTTTCAAAATATTAATAAACTCCCATATATCATGATAAGAATTATACAATGGAACTGGAGCGATCCGTATGACGTCTGGCTCGCGCCAGTCAACAATTACCCCTTTTTGATGTAGTGTCTTAAAAATTTCCTTCCCATTTTTTTTAAATCTTAAAGAGAATTGACATCCTCTTTCATTTAGAGCGCTCGGGGTTATAATCTCAACAGCTTCCCCAATCTCTTTATCTAACAAAAATTCTAAATATGAAGTTAATCTATTGCTTTTTTCAATCAGCCTTTTCATCCCAGCTTCATTAAATAATTCAAGACTTGCCAATAAAGGTGCCATTGAAAATATTGGGGGGTTAGACAATTGCCACGCTTCAGCTGTGTCTATAGGGATATATTTTTCAGGCATTTTAAAACGTGTATTTTAGTCGTGCCCCCACCAACCCTCAAAACGTGGCAAATTATTATCCCCTAAATATCTATCATGGATATAAACTCCTGCTGGAGCTCCCGGGCCTCCATTTAGGTACTTGTAACCGCACCAAGATGCAAAATCTACATTCCAATCATGTAGCTTTAAAAAAATATTACCTGTACCATGTGCCAGATCAAACCCTACAACACTTCCAATATCATGCCCGGCCTTGGTGATTGATTCCATATCAAAAACTTGCCCTGTATAATAATTTACTCCTCCAAAAAATATTAATGCTAAACTATCTTTTTCACGATGTATACATTCTAATATTTCTTCTGTTTTTAAACATGTATCACCAGTATTTGATGAAATAGTTACTAATGCATCTTCCGGGTCAAATCCATGAAAACGGATTTGTGATTCCATAGCATATTTATCAGATGGAAAAGCATGTTCCTCTATTAAAATTTTATAGCGCTCTTTAGTGGGACGATAAAATGACACCATAAGTAAATGTAAATTCACAGTGAGAGAGTTCATTACAACAACTTCTGAGGAAGTTCCTCCAACGAGGGCACTCATAAATTTTGTTAATAATTCATGATATGAGAACCAAGGCCTACCACCTTCTGTATGACCTTTGACACCTTTTAGCTTCCAATTTTCAATCTCTTGTAGAGCATAATCCTTTACATTTATTGGTTGCAACCCTAGAGAATTACCACAAAAATAAACCGATTTTTTTTGATGATCAGTTGGCGGAATATAAAATTGATCTCTAAAAGATTTTAACTCATCCTTAGCATCCAATTTCAAGGCAAAAGATTCTTCCGAAGAAAAAATCATGCTGTTATAGAAAACAAAACAGGCCGGGAGGGAGCTGCATCTGATGATATATTTGCGACTTGTAGATTAATCAGGTATGTACCATCCTTTATTTTATCCGGAACAAAAATTAGTTCAGTAATAGTTGATTGGGAGGGTTCATCCTCTGAAATTGTATGGGTATTTAAAGGGATATTCCAAAATGAATGATGGGATGCAAGCTCTCCACCATCTAAGGCTCTGTCCAGTGAAGGAAGATCAATACAAAGATGTTTGAATCCTGCTTTTTTTATTTCTTCCACAGCAGATACTGTAAAATATGGAGGTATGTTTGCACCATCATAATTCATGATTATTTTTTCATCAGGATTCGGGAGTGTTCGTACAATTAATACTTCTGCTGGTACTGATTTATTTTTAATTTTTTTCCCTATCAATTTACCTGATATGGTTTTATCCCTTGGAGAATAAAAATTTGGTTTTATTTCGGAATTATCTAACCCAATTTCTGGTTTTACAGAAATCAAAACAGCAGCTTTTAGCTTATTAAGATCAAATTGATTAACACAAACTTTTTCATCAACTATGTGGCCTACACATTCGGTATGCGTTGTGGAACAGTGTGGAATCAATGAAATAGTGTCAAAATTACATCCGCCTCCTGCTTTTGTATTGCCCACTATATTACCATCTCTAAATGAGGTCGAGATTGCCTTTGGAACATTAAAATAATTCAGTTGCTGATCTGAAAAATTGAGGGGGATAGAGATATCATTGGGCGAACCCAAATCAACTTTATAAAGGTGTCCATTTATGTAAACCGTACTGTCCAATTAATCACCCGTAATAAAGTCAGATCCTTTCATTCCTAGCCATTTTAACGCATTTTCTCCCATCAATTTAGATTTTACTTTTTCCTGAAAATCCATTTTTTGTATTAACTCACCCGGGGAAGACTCTCCTAAAGGAAATGGATAATCTGTACCAAGTGATACTTTTTCATCACCAAATAATTTTATAATATTTTCAAGCGTATTCCTATCATGAACCAGAGAATCAACCCAAAATTTTCCTAAATAGGAAGCTGGACTCATTAGCGAATCCACTGCACACAAGTCCGGTCTAATTTTATATCCATGTTCAATGCGACCTAAGGTGCTTGGGAATGATCCACCACCATGAGCAAAGGCAATTTTAAGATTGGGAAATTTGTCAAGAATACCACCCAAAAGAATAGAACACATAGCTCTTGACGTTTCAGCAGGCATACCTACTATCCATGGAAGCCAATATTTTTGCATATCTTTTTCACCCATCATATCCCAAGGATGGATAAATATGGAGGCATTCAGCGATTCTGCAGCGCAAAAAAAATCTAAAAATTCTGGTTCATTCAAGTTTTTCCCGTTCACATTTGTTCCGATTTGAACTCCCCTAAAATGTAATTGATTTATACATCTCTCAAGCTCAGCAACTGCTAACTTTGAATTCTGCAAAGGAATAGTACCCAATCCAATAAAGCGATGAGGGAATTGCGAAATAGTTAGCGCTAAATCATCATTAAGAAATTTTGATAAATCATAGGTGTCTTCTGCCTTCGCCCAATAACTGAACATCACCGGAACAGTTGATAACACTTGCACATCAACGGAATGCTTATTACACTCCTCTAAACGAACTACAGGGTCCCAAGAATTAGATTGAATTTCTCTGAATTCAACATTATTTCTCATCATCTTAGCTCATCCTTTATGTTTATGGTGGAGTTGCACCCACCCGCTATATCCATATTTTTTTTCGAGATTTTCCCAATTCTTTGGAAGTATATGAGTATGTATATCAATTTTTATCATTATGATTTTTCAGGTGGTTGTTGAATCTCACCACATTTCCTACAGGTACGGTTTTTTTTATGTCGCCAATATTCATCAAACAGTGGAGGAAGCTGGGACACAATATCCGTTAATTGAATAAACTTTTCGTATATCAAAGATTCACAAGAATCTCAATACCATTGAAATCCATCTAATTCTCCCTTATTTCTTCTTCTCTCAACTACGAGTCCCACTGTATTTTTAAATCTCTGAGGAGAATGAGGAATATTTGGAGGCAAAAGAAAAATATGACCCTCTTTAATTTTAACATCTTTAACTCTATTATCATCAATAATTTTTAGCAACATATCACCTTCCAATTGATAAAAAAATTCTTCCCCAACATCAACATGAAAATCCTTCCGCGTATTTGGACCTCCCACCACCATAATAATAAATTCAGTATCTTCGTAGACAACTTGGTTACCAACAGGTGGTTTAAGAAGACTACGGTTATCATCAATCCATTCTTTAAAATTTATTGGTAATTTCATTTTCTAATTTGATAAAATTGGTGTCTACCTTATATTAATTCTGCAATACTTTTTAATTCAATCCCAATTGGGGTAGGTAATGAATAGACTTCTACTGTAGTTCTACAGGGTTGATTTTTTTTGAAATACTCAGCATAAATTTTATTGTAGGTTTCAAAATCATCTTTCATGTTTGTAAGAAAAACCGTTACATCAACTAAATTTTCCCATTTACTTCCTGACGATTCTAATATCACTCTAACATTCTCAAAAACCGCACGACATTGTTCTGATATATCATAATCAGAGAC
>CAZNQF010000098.1:1351-7129 GCA_964575125.1 uncultured bacterium | reverse complement strand
ACCGGTGAAGATGGCGGCGACGGCGGCGGCGGAGATGATGGTGAATTTAAGATGGTTCTTACATTGGATAATTATCCTACTGAGACCACATGGGATTTAACAGGTGTAGCCGGAATAGTTGATAGTGGTGGTCCCTACGAAACTCCCGGTGAGGTTATTGAGTATACAACAGTATTAGAACCTGGCGATTATACTTTTACTATCTATGACTCATGGGGTGATGGCATTTGCTGCTCTTTTGGAGAAGGATCATATGAATTATTTTTAAATGGTGAATCAATTGCTTCCGGTGGCGAATTTGCTGATATGGAGAGTGTATCATTTAGTGTTGGTTCCAGAAATCAAATAAATTCAATTACTACTTCATTCATTTCTGAAGATGTCCAATCATCTACAAAAGGTGAATCGTCATTGATTGACCTATATGATATTGCAAGAAGAACAATTGAGTTTGATGGAACATCAACCCGTGACAGAGAACTTCTCGGATATAATATTTATCGCAACAATGCGATGATAGAGGAGGTATTCCCTGATACTCTTTATGTAGATAATAATGTTCCAAACGGGTTCCATGTATATGCAGTCAGATCGGTCTATACATCAGGAATCTCTGATGCAATAACAGTTGATGTTGTGGTAGATGCACCACTGGTGTCAGATTTTGAAGGAACTCCAACGGATGGATTTTCTCCACTAACTGTTCAGTTTACTGACCTCTCTATGGATTTTGGTACACCAATCATAGCTTGGTTTTGGGACTTTGGTGATGGAGCAACAAGTAACGATCAGCATCCCTCTCATACATACACTATTCAGGGCTCGTATGATGTAAGACTGATGGTTATGGATAATGCAGGAACATCTGCGGTAGAGACTAAAGAAGGTTATATTAACGTTATGAGTGAGCCAGGTCCAGGTGAATTTATTGCTGGAATATCTGCAACGGGAGCTGGTATTACCTATGATATGTCCTTTGGCTTTGCTGCAAATGCTACGGATGGATTTGATCCAGGAGTAGATTTGTATGCTCCCCCTGCACCACAGCCACCTTCTTTTGATGCAGCGCTTGTCTGGGGTGGAGATCGATATTATACTCAGATTCTTGCAGTGGACATAGGTGTAGAGAAGGTATTTGATATATCTCTTCAATATGCAGGCGATAATATGATCACTCTTAATTGGGATAACTCAGGATGGTCAAGTTTGGGTACGTTTATTCTTCAAGATGCTTTTGGTGGTATAATGGTCGATGAAGATATGACAGAAATAAATTCCTTAACATTGACAAATCCAGCTATCAATACCCTCAAAATGTATGTTACTGCTGGTGAGGGTGAGGGTCCTGGAGATGATATGCCAGAAGAGTTTTCATATACTCCATCTCCCATGTCAGGTACTTTACTTGGAACTGCAACTATTGATGATATGGCAACCTCTGGAAGCGACTGGATTGCCGCATTTGATGAAGATGGTAATTGTGCAGGCGCAAATGAAATAGTGGTTGACCAGGGAACAGGATATATTAACCTAGTTATTTATGGTGATGATAGTACAACTCCAGGTGTAGATGAAGGTATCAATACAGGAGAGGCATTCTCATTGGTAATTTGGGATGCTTCCGATGATGCATTTTATCAATACAATGAGAGCTTCTATGGATGGATAAATAACAATGGAGCACCAATGCCTGGATTTAATGATCCTTACTTTGTGTACAATTTTATGTCAGTGGTAGTACATGATTTGCCATTAAATAGCAATTGGAACTTAGTCTGTGTAAATGTGATGTTAGATGAGAGTGGCCCTGCAACTGTATTTTCTGAAATAATTGATGATAACAATCTTGTATATGTGACAGGATTTGGTTCGGGTGGAGCGACCTTTTTTGATCCGAGCGGACCAGGGTTCTTGAACACGCTTACATCTATTGACCCTGGAATGGGTTACTGGGTAAAAGTGAATTCTGATGATATGTTATCCACAGTTGGAATGCCAATGGCTGATGATTACTCAATGGATCTGGGCTCAGGATGGAATTTGCTTGCATACTGGCTGGAGAATTCAATGGCACCTTCAGATGCATTTGCATCCCTGATTGCTGATGGAAACTTGGTTTATGTAACTGGTTTTGGTGAGGCTGGAGCAACCTTTTTTGATCCGAGCGGACCAGGCTTCTTAAATACATTAACCGCACTTGAAAGTGGTATGGGATACTGGGTCAAAGTTAACAACGCAGTTCCAGGTTTTCAATATCCAGATGCAAACGGTTTCTCAGCTAGGCAGGTTGCTATAAATATTAATCCTGATATAAAGAAAACCAATGAGTTCATGTTTTTGAATGGTTCAGTTCAATTTGAAAATATTGATTATTTTATCGGTGATAAAGTTTCTGTTCAAACGCAGGAAGGAATACTTATCGGTGAAATGGAATTATTAGAAAATGGGAACCTAATGACCACAGCAGTATATGGAAATGACAATACAACGATAGAGAAGGATGGTGCGATTATTGGTGAGTCACTTGTATTTACTTTTGGTGAATACATTTCAAGACCTGTTAATGTTGAATTTTCATCTGACATGGAATTAAGAAAGGTTGATCTATATTTCCAGAATATTCCACAGCAGTTTGGACTATCTCAGAACTATCCAAATCCATTTAATCCTGTAACTAATATAGAATATATGTTTCCGGAAGCGGCGGATGTAGAATTAGTCGTTTATAATTTGGTAGGTAAAACGGTTAGAACTTTAGTTAATGGTTCGCAATCCGCAGGATATAAGACTGTTGTCTGGGATTCGAAAAATGATGCAGGTATTCCTGTTAGTGCAGGTATGTACATTTATGAATTGAGATCAGGTTCTTATTCCGCAATTCAAAAAATGGTTTTATTAAAATAACTTTATAACCATTTTAATTATTGCAGGGGGATAGCTTTGGTTGTCCCCCTGTTTTTTTATATATCTGATATTAAATAAATGACAAATATGAAAAAGTTTAACATTTCAGTAATAATGTTATATTTTTTTATTTTAATAAAAATTAATGCTCAAAATCCTTGGGAGGGATTAGTTACACCTACAAACACATCTGGTGTATTTCAAGCCCAGGCAATGTTAAATGGCATATATCCATCGCAAAATGATTGGATAGCTGCTATTGATGAAAATGGAAATTGTGCTGGTACAGATACAATTTGGATTGTTAATCAAACTTCATATATAAATCTTACAATTTATGGTGATGATCCTACATCAATCGATATTGATGAAGGTATAAATGCTGGTGAAGATTTTATTTTAAGATTATGGGATAGCTCGGAAGATATAATTTATGAATATGGAGTTTCTTTTGATTGCTGGTACAACAATAACGGAGCACCTATGAGTGGGTGTGGAAGCCCTACAACTGTATATAATTTTGAAGTTAGTATGGGCACAAATGAACTAATGCACCCATATAAAGTATCACTTTATAATAATTTCCCAAACCCATTTAATCATGAAACTATAATATCATATGATTTAAATATTTCTACAAATATTATACTAGAAGTATTAGATTTAAGAGGAAGAAATTATGGAAAGATAATCAAAAATAATTTATTTCCGGGTACATATTCTATGAAGTTAAATAGTAATTTTTGGGGTAGACAAATGATATCATCTGGAATATATTTTTACCGATTAACCTATGAAGAAAATTATAAATCTGTATCTATTTTAAAAAAAATGGTTTTAATGAAATAATATAAATGTACAAACAAAAAAAGGGGACAAATGAATGTCCCCTTTTTTTGTTTGAGTGTGGAATTACTTATGAGATCTTTATATCCATAGATTTGGAAATTGTTTCCTTTGTTTTTGGAAGAATTACAAATAGCTCTCCATTCTTAAAGGAAGCACTGATATCGTGGACATTAATATTGTCTGGCAGATTAAATGAGCGATCAAATTTTCCCAACCCTCTTTCTAGTCTGCATGCATCAGCATCATTTTTCACATAAGATCTCTCACCACTAATAGTTAATACATTATCTTCTAATTTCATTTCTACATTTTTTTTAGATAGTCCTGGAAGATCCATTGTGAGTGAATAATCTTTTTTATTCTCATGAATATCAACATTTGGAATCCATCCAGATTGTTGATTAGTTATTGAATTTCCAAAAAATTCATCTAAAAAATTATGCCACCCATTGTGAGTTGATAATATCGAATGATTTGGGTTCCACTTTATTAAAGACATATTATTCTCCTTATTTAATTTTAAAAATATGTACATATAACAATTTGCAAATGTTATGCCACCTTGGGAAGTCTGATAAAATATCACAAAACATGTAATTTAGGCATATAAAAATATAATTTAAATATTAACCAGACAATATGGCGCATATATGAAAATATAATGACTTGATACAGATAAAGATTTAATTTTGGTAGTATTTTTTAATAATAATTTTAAATTTTAATGAAATTAGCACTATTCGGTGGTAAGCCGATCAGGGAAACTTCGTTTCCTGAATGGCCTCAACCTACAGATAAAATCGAAAAGGAAGTCTCAAAATGCTTACATGATGAGTCATGGGGAATTGGTAGCAAAGTAATCGATAGGCTATGTTCTTCTTTCTCAGAATACCATGATGCAAAATTTGCTATTGCAACCAATTCTGGTACTACGGCTTTATGGGTTGCACTAAAGGCTGCTGGTGTAAAAGCAGGAGATGAGGTCATTGTTCCTGCATATACATTTATAGCAACTGCATCAAGCGTATTGATGGCAAATGGAATCCCTATTTTTGCAGATATTGATTTGAACACAGGTAATATAGATCCAAAATCAGTTGAAGAAAAAATTTCTGATAAAACGAAAGCGATTATGCCTGTCCATATTGGAGGTGCTCCAGCTGATTTGGATGCCTTGAATTTAATTGCTAAAAAATACAATCTAATATTGATTGAGGATGCTGCACAGGCCCATGGTGCAGAATGGAAAAATAATAAGGTCGGTGCCATTGGAAAAGGTGGATGCTTTAGTTTTCAAACATCTAAAAATATGACAGCAGGAGAAGGTGGAATTATTATTTCAAATGATGAAGCGTTTATTGATTCATGTTTTTCATATCATAATTGTGGTCGAACAAGAAAAGGAGAGTGGTACCAGCATAAACATTTAGGTGGAAATTTTAGAATGTCTGCAATACAGGCTGCTGTTTTATTGCCTCAAATGGATTTATTAGATCATTTTTTAGGTGTTAGAGAGGCAAATCGAAGTAAGATTGATGGTGCACTATCAATTATAGATGGGATTACTCCATTGAAAGAATATGATCAAACAACTGCATCTGCAAATCATTTATATATTTGTAGATATGATGAGAACAATTTTTCAGGTATCCCGAGGAGTATATTTTTTGAAGCAATGCAGGCAGAGGGTATCTATACTTATCAAGGATACAAACAGCTCTACAGGGAAGATCTTTTTATCATTGATACAACAGAATATCCTTGGCTTGAAGGAAAAGATTATAGCTCAATAAGATTACCAAATACTGATAGAATGTGCGAAAAAGAATCTGTATGGTTAAAACAAAATTATCTTTTGGGTACAACAGAAGATACTCAGGACATAGTTAATGCTTTTGAAAAGGTTACAACTGAGATGAAGAAAAATCCGCATCTCTTTTTGGATAGATTAAAAAAACACTAAATTCCCGTTTTAATTAAACAATAAATAAGGATACATAATGGTTGATTTGAATGCAAAATTAT
>CAZNQF010000098.1:0-1251 GCA_964575125.1 uncultured bacterium | reverse complement strand
TTTTAATTAAACAATAAATAAGGATACATAATGGTTGATTTGAATGCAAAATTATCTTCAATAGATGTAAAAGTTGATTGGGTTGGACTCAGAGAGGTATGTGAAACAACAACGTCTCGAATGTTTCGTGATGGTAATCCGATTATCAATGACTCATCCAAAACGCACGGTGTAATGGTCGAGGTGCTTAAAAATGGACAATTTGCTTACTATGGCACACAAAACCTCACATCTGAGGGTATACGCCAAGCAGCAGAAAAAGCAACAAAATTAGCGGAAATATCGGCCCCATTTGCTATACATACATTTAATGAAGATGCCCGTCCGAAATATAAAGGAAATTATTCGTCCTCTTTTAAAAAATCTATAGACACTGTAACTGCTGGTGAGTTAAATCATCTATTAGAAAAATGTAATCATGCTTTAAAAATTTCTGATAAAATTGTAAGTGCAACTTCCTTATGTGTTGTTGTTGAATCTGACCATCACTTAGTAAGCAGCAATGGGAGTGATATTATCCAGAACTTTTCTCTTCTTGAGTTTGACATGAGAGCGACAGCACAGGATGGAAATGTTATGCAAACACGAACATTTGGAGGGATGCGAGGTAATTGCTTTCAAATTGGAATGGAATATTTTGATGAATTGCAAATGATGGCACATGCAAACAAAATAGGTGAGCAGGCATTGGAATTGTTAACTGCTCCAGAATGCCCGAATGAAAAAACTAACTTAGTTATTGCTTCTGATCAAATGATGCTTCAAATACACGAAAGTGTTGGACATGCCATAGAAGTGGACAGAATTTTAGGCGATGAGCGAAACTACGCTGGGTGGAGTTTTGTTAAGTTAGAAGATTTTGGTACCTTACAATATGGTTCCCCCTTAATGAATATTACTTTTGATCCCAATGTTTCACAAGAATTTGCTTCCTATGGCTATGATGATGGTGGATTAAAAGCAGAAAAACATTATTTAATTAAAGATGGTATTTTGTTAAGAGGATTAGGTGGCAAGGAAAGTCAAATAAGATCGGGAGTCCCTGGTGTAGCTAACTTTAGAGCAAGTTCTTGGAACAGACCTCCAATTGACCGTATGGCTAATATAAACCTTGAGCCAGGAGATTCTTCCTTTAATAAAATAATTGAATCGGTGGAAAATGGTGTATATATGGAAAGTAATAAGAGCTGGTCCATTGATGATTATAGAAATAAGTTTCAATTTGGTTGTGAATATGGAAAACTGATTGAA
>CAZNQF010000097.1:3810-7233 GCA_964575125.1 uncultured bacterium | reverse complement strand
TGAGCCTCTTAACTGTGGAGAGATACGACATCTTGCACATTCATATTATGATACTGGTGATAAAGAAAAGTCTTTTCAAACATATAAGGTTGCTATAAATAATGAGACGGATAAAAAGGTAAAAGCTGATCTTCATTTTAATTTAGGAGTATTATTTATGCAGGTAGAAAGATTTATGGATGCAGAAGATAATTTTATGATGGCTTATGATATGAACCCTGATGATGTTGAGGCACTAGTTGGAATGGCACAAACGTTTGATACAGCGGAAAGATGGTCTCGTGCAGAAAAGTTTTATAAAGAATTAATATATTTAGAACCGGATTAACCTGAGCTCTATAGAGGCTTGGCAAGAATACTTATGAAACAGGGGAGAAAAGATGAAGCAGAATATTATTTTAATAAATCTAAAAGAGTAGGTTCTTAATCTATATACTAGCTTTAACCTAATTTATTTCTCTTCCGCAAATACTCATTTAGGGCAAAATCCAAATCCATATCGGTAAATAGTGGAACATAGTCAATACGGCGAAGTCCACATTGTTTTTTATAGTGGTTTTGATAGTTTTTTATTAGTGATGAATATGATTTTTGGATTTGCCAAGGTTCGGTTGTAATAACTTCACCAGTTTCCATATCTTTGAAGCGTGATCTGGTGTTAAAAGAAAAATCCATTTCTTCCCTATCCAAAATATGAAATACGATCATTTCCTGTTTGTTATGACGGAAATGTTTTAATCCATTTAATATTTCATCTGCATCATCCATTAGATCAGAAATAATAATGGTCAGTCCTCTTTTTTTTATTCGTTCAGCCATTTCATGGAGAACTGACCCGAGATTTGTGTCATTTCCCGGAGTTATATTTTCCAAATGAGTCAACACAGAGTTCAAATGGCTTTTTGTTGATCGGGGGGATAAAAGCGAAACAAGTTTGTGATGAAACAATCCTAGTCCGACTCCGTCCTGTTGATTTAACATTAAATAAGACAGCGCTGCGGTCAGATAGCTGGCGTAATCCAATTTGGTTATATTATTACTTGAGTAGTTCATGGAATTACTGATATCTAAAAGAATATGGGAATATAGATTGGTCTCTTCTTCATAACGTTTTGTATAAAATCGGTCTGTTTTGCCATATAATTTCCAATCGATGTGGCGAATTTCATCTCCCGGTCCGTATGCGCGATGTTCAGCAAACTCGACACTAAATCCATGATATGGACTTTTATGCATTCCAACAATATATCCCTCTACAACAAGTCTGGCACGGAGCGCCATATTCTGAAGTTTTGCAACCGTTTCAGGTTGGAGGTATTTCCGCTTATCCAGTGTCATTACTGATTTATGTTTTCTAATATCACTCTAGTGATTCTAAAAGTTTAGATAGGATGTCATCAGGTGAAACCCCTTCAGATTCAGCATTAAAGTTAGGCAGTATTCGATGGCGTAGTATTGGTAGTGCCATATCTTTAATATCTGAAATATCTGGAGTAGGTCTACCATCTAAGGCCGCTTTTGCTTTTGCACCAAAAATTAAAAATTGAGAGGCTCTTGGACCTTCTCCCCAGTCAATCCATTCTTTGATAAAATCCGGAGCATTTTCAGATTCAGGTCGGGATGATGTCACTAATTTTACTGCATACGAAATCACATTCTCAGCTACGGGAACCCGTCGTACTAAATGTTGATAAGATAATAAATCATTTTTTGATAAAATTGGTTTTGATTCATGTTGTTCATCGGTGGTTGTTGATTGAACAATTTTTATTTCTTCCTCCTGGGTCGGATATGTTATTTTTAAATTAAACATAAATCTGTCTAATTGTGCTTCAGGCAGGGGATAGGTTCCTTCCTGTTCTATAGGATTTTGAGTTGCAAGGACAAAAAATGGTTCATCCAAGGTATAGGTAGTTCCAGATGTTGTTACTTTATGTTCCTGCATAGCCTCTAGTAAGGCTGCTTGGGTCTTGGGAGGTGTACGATTTATCTCATCAGCTAGTATAATATTCCCAAAGACTGGACCCTTAAAAAACCGAAATTCTCTTTTCCCTGTTGAGGGATCTTCATCAATAATCTCTGTCCCTGTTATATCGCTGGGCATGAGATCTGGGGTAAACTGAATCCGGCTGAATTTTAATTCCAATAGCTCTGCAATTGTTTTAATCATTAAAGTTTTTGCAAGACCGGGAACACCTACAATTAATGTATGACCTTTGCAAAAGAGTGCAATGAGTATATGGTGCAACACATCTGTTTGACCGATTATCACTTTTCCAATCTCATTTATAAACTTATCACGTGAGTCGTGAAGGTTTTCCAATAGTTCTATATCATTTATTTGTTGATCCATTTTAAATTTAATTCTCCTTAAAAAGTTTTATTGAAGGGCAAAACTTACGAGTCCTATAAGACTAAATTTTATTGTTTTATTCACTGCCAATTCGTGTTGAAATTAGTAAGCATGATTAACGAGTTTATAAATGAAAAAGTTCCTTTATCCGGAATGACTCAAAAAGAATTAATTGATATCTGTGCGGAGTACAATGAGTCTGAATTCCGAGGAAAACAAATATTTAATTGGATATATGTAAATAAAGTTACAGATATCCAGAAAATGGTTAATCTATCAAAGAATTTTAGAAAGTTATTAGAAAAAAATTTTAAGATTCCTTCTCTTACACTGGTTAAAAGAAATTCATCTCCATCACGTAAAACATCAAAATATCTATTTGCAATTTCAACAGGAGAAAAAATAGAATCTGTTCTCATGGAGGAGGGGAATCGAACTACGGTCTGTCTTTCAACTCAAGTTGGCTGTGCTTTGGGTTGTACATTTTGTGCTACAGCAAAAATGGGATTTCAGAAAAATCTTTCAGTGGGAGAGATCGTAGATCAATTTCTTTTTCTTCAAAACACTTCAAAGAATCGAATTACCAATGTAGTATTTATGGGCATGGGAGAACCATTTCTTAATTATGAAAAAGTTATATCTTCAGCAGAGCTGCTGAGCCACCCGGACGGAATCAATTTAGGGAAAGGAAGAATTACTATTTCAACTGCTGGAATTGTCCCTAAAATAATTCGTTATGCTGATGAAGGTTGGAAATTTAAATTGGCAGTTAGTCTCAACGGTACCAGTGACCAGAGCCGATCCGAAATAATGCCTATCAATAAAAAATATAATATAGGTGAAATAATCTCGGCTTCGCATTATTATTATGAGAAATCAAAATCGCTCATTACATTTGAATACGTGCTAATTGAAAGTGAGACGGACTCCGTTGATGATGCTAGACGACTCAAAATGTTATTAAAACATCTACCTTGCAAAGTAAATATAATCCCGTATAATTCTTTTGATGAATCGTACTCTCGTCCAAATGATATAAGAATAAAACAATTTCTTGAAGAATTAAAATC
>CAZNQF010000097.1:0-3800 GCA_964575125.1 uncultured bacterium | reverse complement strand
CAGAATTTGAAGGGGGGACTGCCGTTGTATTAGGTTCTGGACTAGGCGATTTTTCGGAACATCTTGAGGGAAAAAAGACCATCCGATATAAGAATATTCCCAACTATCCATCTACATCTGTTCCGGGCCACGCAGGCGAATTTGTTGCGGGAGAATTATTTGAAAAATCTGTTTTAGCTGCAAAAGGAAGATTCCATTATTACGAGGGTTTTGATTGGGATACCATAGTCCTTCCTATAAAGTTATTCCATCAATTGAAGGTCAAAACGGTCATACTTACAAATTCTTGTGGCTCTATGCGACAATCTATTGCTCCAGGATCTCTGGTGTGGATCAATGGGTACATGGACTGTACTTTCAGGGAATCCATGGATGATCCGAAAATTATTTCAATTAAACAGAAAAATTTTTTTTCACTAAAGAAAATTAGAGAAACCTTACTAGAGAAAAATATTTCTTTAAAAGAGGGGATCTACTGTTGGGCTTCAGGACCCTCTTATGAAACACCTGCGGAAATTATATACTTTCGATCTTTAGGAGGTGATGTAGTGGGAATGAGTACAGTTCCTGAAATTATAGAAGCAAAAAAATGGGGAATGAATGTTATAGGAATTTCTTGTGCTACAAATTTTGCTGCAGGATTGTCTGACTCGCCTCTGAATCATGAGGAGGTTTTAGAGACTGCGGGAAAAACCAAAAATAATTTTATCAATTTGTTGAAATTGATTATAAAACAGCTTTAGTAGGTAACATTATATTTAAAAGATCTGATATTAAATAGAAGGCCGGTGAACCATGACAATTAAAATAGATAATGAAGTAAATAAAATTTCAAAAAATATAATCAATTGGAGGAGACATATACACACCTATCCAGAGTTAGGTATGGAGCTTCCAAAGACCGCGGAATTTGTTGCGGAAAAACTCTCTACCTGGGGAATCGATGTCCAAACAGAAATTGGAATTTCAGGAGTTGTAGGTAAAATAAAGGGGTCTGAGAGTGGCCCAACAATTGCTCTACGTGCGGATATGGATGCCCTTCCTATGCAGGAAACAAGTAATGTTCCATACAGGTCAAAACATCAGAATATTATGCATGCCTGCGGTCACGATGGACATACTGCAATGCTTTTGGGAGCAGCAAAGGTTTTATCCCAAAATAAAGAGCACTTGAAAGGTTCTGTTAGATTCATATTTCAACCAGGAGAGGAAGGATATTTTGGAGCGAAACATATGATACAAGACGGATGCCTTGAGGGTGTGGATGAAATTTACGGAATCCATTTGTGGAACTATCAACCTTATGGAGAGGTGGGCGTCAAGCCAGGACCAATTCTGGCTGCAGCAGATAAATTTATAATTAATGTGAAAGGGGTTGGCGGTCATGGAGCTGCTCCGCAGGGGACCGTAGATGCGGTAGTTGTGGGTTCGCACTTGGTTAACTCATTTCAGTCCATTGTAAGCCGAAATACCAATCCCATTGAGAGTGCTGTGGTCACTGTGGGAAAATTTCAAAGCGGAAATAATTTTAATATTATTTCAGATACAGCAGAGCTGATTGGAACCACCAGGGCGTACAAAGAAGAAGTTAGAGAAATGATTGTCGAGAAAATGAATGACATTATCTCTGGAACAGAAAAAATGTTTGGGGCTGAGATTAAGATGGATTACCAAAAGGGTTATCCGCCAACTGTTAATGCAGACCTACCTTATAAAAACATTATGTGTGCCGCTCAGAAAATTGTAGGAGAGAACGCTAGAGAGCCCTATCTGTCAATGGGTGCGGAAGATTTTTCATATTTTGCCAATGAAATCCCGGGATGTTTTTTCTTTGTTGGCTCTGCTCCTTTAGATAGAGAGCCACTGAGTGTCCCACACCATTGCTCCCACTTTGATATTGATGAGAGAGCTCTATTGGTTGGGTCAAGTATATTTGTTCAGGTGGTTGAAGATTTGTTAATCAATAATAAGTAACAATCCTTATTCATCTGTAAGCATCAATTATAATAATCTAATACCCAATAGCTGAATTTTCCCCTCTAGGATCTGGACCACCATAGATACCATTATTTGTAATTGTTATGCCGTTTGCGTGTCCAATATATCCCCACCTGTAATATTGAATTGTGTGACCTTTTTGAATAAGATTTTCTTTTACATCAGAGGCAATGGTAAATGGCTCAACAAAAACAGCATCGGGCAGCCACTGGGAGTGAAAGCGTGCCGCTGAGACAGCTTGCTGTATAGACATATCATAAACCAGAACATTCAAAATTACTTGCATGACGGTTGTAATTATAGTTGAGCCTCCCGGTGATCCAATAATAAGAACTGGTTTTCCGTCCTTTAAAACGATAGTTGGAGTCATAGAGCTAAGAGGACGCTTTCCTGGCTCAATGGCGTTCGCTTCATTTCCGACCAAACCATATACATTTGGGACCCCTGGTTTTACAGAAAAATCATCCATCTCGTTGTTCAATAAGAATCCGGCACCTCCCACCACATATCCAGAGCCGTAACCTGTATTTAGCGTGGTGGTTACACTCACAGCGTTTCCATCTTTATCCACGACTGAATAGTGTGTTGTTTCTCTGCTTTCAAAGGGGTAGGGGTCACCGTAAGATATATCTGAACTTAGAGTTGCTTGAGAGAGGTCAATAGATGAGCTCCTCAAATCAGCATACGTGTCAGATAAAAACATTTGAACAGGTACATCCCAAAAATCTATATCTCCTAAATGTTCAGCGCGGTCTGCATAACCTCTACGTTCTATCTCTGTAAGAAGATGAATGTACTCTGATGAGTGCCATCCAATGGAATCCAATTCAAATTTTTCCAACATGTTTAGCATGTGAACTAAAATTAATCCACCGGAACTGGGAGGACCCATAGAAAGTATCTCAAAATCTAGGAAATCACCTGAGATAGGTTCTCGGTAGACCGCTTCGTAGTTTGCAAGATCTTCCAGTGTGATAAGTCCCCTGAAAGAACTCATTTCATTCACAATAAATCTCGCTGTTTGTCCATGATAAAAATCATTTCCTTGAGTTCTGGCGATTCGTTTCAGTGTTTTTGCCAAATCTTTTTGTTTAAGAAGATCTCCCGCTACCCATTCTCTACCGTCTTTTCGGTTAAAGATTTTATTTGTGTCATAGTCTCTTTTAAAAAACTCTTTTCTGTAGTTCAATCCTCGTACTAATCCGTTGGACAGACGAAACCCTCTCTCAGCCAATCGTATAGCAGGTTTCATTATATTCCAAAGACTTATATTTCCCGAGCCATGGTTTTTCCAGGCCTTGATGAGTCCATGCACTGTTCCGGGAACCCCTGAGGCAAGGTGAGAATAAAGTGACAGCCCGGAAATCACCTGACTTGAATCATCAAGATACATATCTTTGTGAGCCAATCCCGGAGCCATTTCGCGAAAATCCAGTGTAAATTTTTCTCCATCCACAACCGCGGTCATAAATCCCCCTCCCCCAATATTTCCCGCAGCGGGATAGACCACCGCAAGCGCAAACCCTGTTGCCACTGCAGCGTCAATTGCGTTCCCGCCTTTTTTCATTATCTCTACTCCTGCCTCGGATGCAAGTTTATGGGCAGAGACAACCATTCCGTTCTTGGAAAAGGGTATCTCGCTAAAAACAAACTGACTATTCCAAATTGCTATAATGGTAAGAATATTTATTAATCTATTTTTCATAAGTGTTTTGTTTGAATGTGATTGTAAAGATAATATATAAAAAAAGGGCAACATTTAGCTGCCCTTTTTTATATTACTCGGGTTAATTAAAAGAATG
>CAZNQF010000096.1:3097-7238 GCA_964575125.1 uncultured bacterium | reverse complement strand
AGATTATGTAAACATGAGGAATGTTCAAGCAGACACATCATTGAGGGAATCTATCTCCAATACTAAAATAGATGAATCTGATGATAGTAACCCAGTACAGGAAGATTAATTTATGGAAGGTATAGGATATTGGATTTTTCTCATGCTTCTTTATTTTATTTCTGGGTTAATGAAAAAAAGGAAAAACAAATCAATTTTTAAAGAGATGGAGAAAAAGGATCACCCATATAAATCTAAAATAGAAGGAATTTTAGATTATTTAAATTTTGATAGTGAATCTGATTCAGAATCAGAACAAGAATATGAAGAAACTATCTGGACATCTGGTGAGAAAGAAGGAGAGGCTGTTGAAGATATATCTGAAATTGAAAACGATTCCCTTTCAGAAGTTCATATAGCTATAAACTCAACAATAAAGGAAAATCTGAGGCCTATATCCAAACCATATAAAAAAGGTATAGGCGTGAAGTTAAATGGTAGTTATATCAAGAAAAATATATTATCATCGGAGAACGGAATAAAAAAAGCAATTATACTTAAAGAAATTTTTGATAAGCCAATGGCTTTAAGAAATACACTTCGTTAGGTTAATTGTTTATAAATTTCTTTTACTTGAGAAGTTAATTTTTTTTCTGTTGTATTATTATGAATAACAAAATCAGCCATTCTGACTTTTGTTTCGCATGGCCACTGTAAGTCAATCCTTCTCAAAATGTCCTCACGAGTTAGACTCCCCCTTTTTAACGCTCTTTCCATTCGAATCAATAGTTTTGAGGTAACCACAATTACATAATCTAAATGTGTATTTAGACCCGATTCATAAATGAGTGCACCATCGACCATAAAAAAAGCAGCTTTATTTTTAGAAGAAATTTTTTCAAATTCAGAATCTATTTTATCAAAAATATGAGGATGAATGATAGAATTCAAATTAGATTGGTGGTATTCATCTTGAAAACTTATACGGGCTAATTTTTCGCGATTGATTTTCCCTGTTATATCTAGAATATCCGACCCAAACTCTGCCATTAAATCATTTTGAACTTCAGGGGAAGAATCTAAAAGGTTTTTAGCAACTGTATCAGCATCGAAGATATGAACGCCTAATTTTTTAAATGTTTTTGCGGCTACGCTTTTTCCAACACCAATCCCCCCGGTAAGTCCAGTTCTCAACATAGTTAGGCGAGGTTTTTAGTTATTCTATCTGTTATATCAGCGATGGCTCCCATTCCGTTCACATCATGTACTGTATTTGATTTGGAATAATATCTAAGTAGGGGTGCCGTTTGCTCCCAATAAATTATCTGTCTTTTTTCTATTACTTCAGGTGTATCATCGCTTCTGCCAGACTCTTTCCCTCGGAGAACCAATCTATCTAATAATTCATCTTTATCTGCAGTTAAACTGATTACTGCACTTAGTTGATGATTTAGTTTTTTTAAGATTTTGTCCAATCCTTCGGCCTGAGGTATAGTTCGAGGGAAACCGTCTAATAAATATCCAGATGTACAATCCGCACTTGATAATCGAATTTCCATCATTTTTAATAAAACAGAATCTGGAACCAATTTCCCTTCATCCATAAAAGTCTTTGCTTCTTTTCCAATTTCTGATTTTGATGCAACTTCATTTCTTAATATCTCACCAGTAGAGAGATGAATTATATCAAAAAATTGTTTCAAGCGAATAGCTTGAGTTCCTTTTCCGACACCCGGAGGCCCTAGAAGTATTAGACGCATATTATTTATTAAATTAGTATTCCTGCAATTGTAGCGGTTGACCAGGATGCTAGTGCACCTCCAATCATGGCTTTTAAAGCAATTTTTGCTAAGTCTTTTTTTCTGCTTGGAGCAATCCCACCAATTCCTCCTAATTGAATTCCAATTGAACCAAAATTAGCAAATCCACAAAGTGCATAACTTGCGATAATCGCTGTACGCTCCGTAATTGCCTCTTCTAATCTTAAATCTCTAAGATTACTATAAGCAATTAATTCTGTAAAAATTAATTTTTCACCCATTAAACGCCCCATTATACCTGCCTCACTCCATTCTACCCCCATTGTCCATGCTAACGGCTTAAAAACAATACCAAAAATTACTTCAAGGGATAAACCAGCAAATCCAACAATATAATTAACCATTGCAATAAAAGAAACAAATGCAACGACCATTGCCGCTACGTTCGCAGCTAGCCTCATCCCATCGGAGGCACCGCGAGACAATGCTTCTAGAGCATTATCATCAGTTTTCGGAATTGATAATTTAATTTCTCCTAATGTTTGAGATTTTTCTGTTTCAGGTAAAATTATCTTTGCAATTACTATGGCAGCAGGAGCGCTCATTATAGAAGCTGCCAGCAGGTGACCAGCAATCCCAGGGATGTCACCAAGTATAGCGACATATAGCGCCTTTACACCTCCAGCTATTGTGGCAAAGCCTCCCGTCTTAACTGTCATTAATTCAGATTGAGTCATAGAAGTTATAAATGGTCTTACCATAAGAGGAGCTTCAGTTTGACCTATAAAAATATTTGCAGATACACTTAATGTTTCTGACCCGCTAGTTCCCATTGTTTTTTGCATAATTCGTGCAATCCACTTTACTATCAGCTGGATAATTCCTAAATGATAAAACACTGCCATAAGAGCAGAAAAAAATATAATTGTTGGTAACGCTCTAAAAGCAAAATTAACCAGGGCTGAATGATAACCTATATTGGGAATAAATGATTTGAATAAAAAATCACTTCCTGCGTCAGAAAAGCCTATTAACCTATTTATAGCTTTATCAAAAAAACCAAAAAATGGAGGCCCTAACGGAGTTTTTAAAATTAATATTCCAAGGATAAGCTGTAGACCTAAACCCCATCCAACAATTCTGTAGTTGATCCTTTTTCGATTATTAGAAAGGGAGAATGCGATAACTAGAATTACTATTATACCTAAGATTCCTTGCATATTAATTAATTTCCTGAATAACTATAACAAATACGACATCGCGCTTCATAAATATCTGTTTCCCCAACAATAATTTGTTTTGTATCGCTAGTAATTCTCTGAGTACAAGAAGCTGGGTTACCACATTGAATACATATTGCTCTTAGTTTATCTAAATAATCTGATTCGCACATTAATGTTGGCATTGGGCCAAACGGATATCCTCGATAATCAGTATCCAATCCAGCAACGATTACTCTTTTTTTATTTTTTGCGAGAGCTTTACAAACAGAGGTGATTTCATTTGGGAAGAATTGCGCTTCGTCAATACCTACAACATCATAATTTTTTGAAAAAGTTAGGATATCCTGAACATCATTTATTAATTGAGATTTCATTTTCAAATTATTGTGAGAAACAATGTGATTATCACTATATCGCTCATCAATGTATGATTTAAATATTATAGTGCGTAGTTTAGCTATTTGGGCACGGCGAAGTCTTCTTATTAATTCCTCAGTTTTACCGCTAAACATGCAACCACAAATAACTTCAATCCATCCAGTTTCATTTTTTATTTTAGTCACGTTTAGTGTTATTTTAGTTTTTTATCATCAAAAGCATTAGGGAGCAAGGTTTGACTTGTTGTATCTATTAATTTTGATTTTTCATCAATTATAATGATTGGTATATCTCCACATAGTTCCCAAATTACTTGCCTACAAGCACCACAGGGGAATGCTCCATTTTTACTTGCCACTGCAAGAGCGGTAAAATTATTAAATCCAAGAGAAACGGCATTGTATAATGCGCTCCTTTCGGCACAACATGTCAATCCATAGCTTGAGGATTCAACATTACAGCCACCAATAATTTCTCCGGTTACAGTTTGAACGGAAGCTCCGACTGTATAATTTGAGTATGGAGCTCTAGCGTTCTTACGCATAGCTTGAGCAAGTTCTAATAATTTATTATGTTTCATAATTTAAACAAATCTAAATGTTTTAAATAATTTTTGTCCTCCTACTCCTGCAATAAATCCACCTATATGAGCAAACCACGCTATTCCACCTGTTGTATCTATCCCAAGAGTCGCTAATCCATTACTCAATTGCATAACAAACCAGACCCCCAATACAATTTGTGCAGGTACCCGAATAGTAGTAATAATTATAAAAAGAATAAAAACATGCACCTGAGCTT
>CAZNQF010000096.1:0-3087 GCA_964575125.1 uncultured bacterium | reverse complement strand
ACGCCTGCAATTGCTCCACTTGCTCCAACCATTGGAATTTGAGACTGGGCATCTAAGCTTACTTGGCACAATGCTGCGACTACTCCACAAGTTAGATAAAATAATATATAACGATAGTGCCCTAGTGAACTTTCAACATTATCACCGAATATCCATAGAAACCACATATTTCCTGCAAAATGTGCTAACCCTCCATGAACGAACATAGATGTGAATATATTTAAAATTGAAAATTGTGCTGGTATCAAACCAAACGTATAAATAAATTTTCGTTCTGCGTAGCCATCAGATATTCCTAACCCAAATTGGTATAAAAATACTAATGTATTTAAACCCAAAATAATATAGGTAACATAGGGGATTAAAATTCTTGGGTTGTCATCCTTATAAGGAAAAAACATGAGTTGCTAAATTTTAATTAATTAATGAAATATGAAAATAGATTTTTTAAATACCCCCTAATAAAAACAAATTTAATTTACATTAAAATTAATTGTTTTTTGAGATATATTACCTGCATAATCTTTTGCAGAATACTGTATAATATGATTTCCTACAGTTAAGGGTTTATTAATAGAATAAGATAATTTTTTTAAAATTGGCTGATATTCAGGAAATATAGAGATACCGTCTAAAATTATATGTAAGCCCCCTTCTTCTAGCATAATTCCTGATAAATTATCATCAAGAAAGCAATAAATTAATCCAATCTCACTATATTTATAAGATTCTGAATCCATTGGAAATTTAGGCGTTATAGTTGGTGGAATAGTATCTTGTAATAATGTAACGATTCCTAATTCATTCAACTCTGTAGTTATATAATTTGGTAACAAATGTTTTGTTAATTGGTACTCCCAATCCCATTTTTTTTGATTCAATTTATAAATACCTAAGCCATTCATATTAGCTTGATTTTCATTCAAATCAAATTTGATGTTTACAGAGCTTACCAATGGAATATTATCGGGATTAATTTTGTAATAATCAGCTAAAGAAATAAAATTATCAACTTTGAGTGTATTCAATTTTTCTATCCAAATCATTGCGGTGTCGTAAACAGAAAACTCAGGAATTTCTAACAATATTTTTTCGTCTTTTGATTTAAGTTCAGATTTTGTGTTTGGATAAACAACTTTTGAAAATATTTGAAATTTTTCAGAATAGTTATTAGAAGAGATTTCAACTTCTTTGATATTCTTAAATGAAATAAATGGTATTAATCCACTGTAATATGTTTTTGGTGGAGTAAAATACAGATCAAATTGTTTGGAAAATTTTTCATTTAATAAATTGCTGCGTACATTTTTTATATTTTTTGGATTTTGATATTCTAAAAAAACTCCATTTTCACTACTTAAAATTTGCAATTCATCTAACGAATTCAATTCATCTTTCCTCAGATTTCTATTTACCCATTGACGAGAATTTAATTTAAAATTTTTGTCCAGAGGTTCCCAATTGATCTCCCCGAATATTTCTGATGTGTTTCCAAAATTATCAGTCAGCGAAATCTGGATTGTATGTTTACCGATTGGTAGCCCTATTTGTCCGGAATTATATTTTTTATATTCTGAATGGGAGTTATTATTTAAATATAATTTTTGATAAATTAATCCGTTAGCTTTACCAAATATTTTATTTTCTATTAACTTAACTTGTTTTGTTTCCTCGAAACTAATGCTATCATAGATAAAAGAATACATTAGAGAGTCATCAATAAATAATTCAGTTTTATAAAATTGAAATCGATTTGTTTGCTTTTCCATTCGGTCTTCTGCGCTTATAGCAAATCCGATTTTGGTACCTGAACAGGTTATAACTTTTGGGATTGAATACTGCTTATTATTTATTTTGGTTAAAAATATTTCTATTGGTAATGGAAATCCATTGATAATTGTGTTTTGATGTAGTGGAAAGATTGTAAGTCCTTTGATAATCGGAGGGATATTATCGGGTTGTTCAAGTCCATGTTTTAGCGGATTCAATGTAATATCATTTGAGTCTCTTAATTCAAAATGTAGATGAGGGCCAAATGAAGCACCAGTATTACCAGAAAATCCGATAATATCTCCTGAATCAAAGGGGTAATCACTATTGTGGAAATATTTGTCCACGTGATATGAATTATTAATTTTTTGTTGCAATGTTAAAGCTTTCTCTAGCTCAGGAATAAATTTGCTTAGATGGCAGTATACAGCGGTATTCCCTGTTATTGTTTTTAAATATAGTGCTTTCCCATATCCTTTGTAATTTGTGACCATTCGAGAGATATAACCCTTGCCCACAGCATAAATTTCATATCCTTCTTTCTCATTTGTTTTGATATCTATTCCCATGTGAAAGTGATTATCCCTAAACTCTCCATAATTTGACGAAAGTTTTTTCTCGGTATTGATGGGCCAGATAATTTCACTTCTAGCACATGTGAAAAAACAAAAAGTTAATATGTATATTTTAATTATGAATATCATAAGAATAATATAATTTATTCTTTGAATATGATTTATACTAAAGATAGAAAAAAAATAGGTGTGATCTACCTATTTTAGATCATCCATTTTATTAGCATTATTCTTAGTACACGATAACAGAAAAAACACTAATGGTATAAATAAAAGTTTCTTCAATTTACACTATCCCATTAATCTTTTTCAGTCATTAAGTATTATTATCTACTTTTTCTGAATTGTCTTCATTATTCTTATTAAGAGTTTTTTTTAATCTATCCATTTCCTTTTGTTCTTTTTCTCTCATTTTTGTTATAAAGGATTTCTTATCTTCGGTTTTCTTATGTGGTTTGTTTTGATATTTCATTATTTCTCCTATTTCTCTAATAAATTTGCCCCATTTCAACTTTTTCACAAAGAGGTGGGTTGTTTTTTTTATTATTGTTCAGTGTAAACAGATACTTGAAATGAAAGAATTAATTTTCAATTCTATTTTCAATAAATATAATTATTTTTTTTCTAATAATTTCCCGTGTTTCTCTGAATGAGTTAAGTTGGTTTTTGTCTAGTGTCCACCCTTTAAATGGATCATCAATGCTCCAGTGAAAATGTTTTGCGTCTCCAGAGAAAACGGGAC
>CAZNQF010000095.1:4654-7385 GCA_964575125.1 uncultured bacterium | reverse complement strand
CCGTGCGCATAGGCAAAAAATATTGAATAGTAGTGGTTGGATTAAATGGGTTGGGGAAATTTTTTGATATTATAAAATCAACTGGCTTTGTAGTTGCTGATATAGCAAGTGAGATTGGAATAAATTTTATAGCCAATTCATTTGAAAGTTCTGACGCATTTTCATTTTGTTGATTAAAAAAAATATATTCAATTCCATGATTTTTGTCTGGAGATTCTATCCCAATTGTGCAGCCATGGTCGTCAACGTTATTTACTTCTTTATATTGAAATAATATCTCGCCATTTTGAGACAGAATAAATTGGAATGTTTCCTTCGGACATGAAGTATCATCACCCAAAATACAGTCCTCATCGTGCTGTCCATTTGCAATATTCTCCCACTGCACAATAAACCGCTGATTGGATAAATCCTGATACGCATAAACGTTAAAAGGTTCACTCCCTTGATTATCATCGAGGTCATCATAAAATGGTGCTAACATTCCATAGGGTCCGATAGGATGAGTAATTGAATTATTAAAAAAATGACTGATACTGTTGCAGTTACCATCTCCATTACCATCGAGGCAAGGGAGAAAAGATGCCCAACCGTTTGAGCAAACGGTCATTGAGCTAAATATTTGTCCATAAAATTGAAAATCAAATCCAATTTCTACATCTGAGATATGGCTGTCATCAGTAAGATTCAAGTTCGTTCCAATGTCACTTATTTCAATCCAATTATATACAGGAGCATTCTCACTGCTAGAGTTTGAATCAAAAAAGTTATATGAATAGGAATTTTGTTTTAAATGTATTTCATAGCCATTTTTGATAAATTCAGATCCGTCATCCGAACTAAATGTTAAATCAATTTGTTTTTGAAAAAATTGTGGTTTATTCAAATATAGTTTAATGGTCTCACCCTCTGAAACACCATCAAAGTCTATATCTAAAATTCCGTTATGATTTGATAGCCCTCTTCCAACTAGCTCACTATTGTATATTAAAGCCCCCACAACATCCATAATAGGAGTTCCTGAGCTATCATATACAGCGGTAGATAAATGAGATTGTAACAAAATAGGTGTCTCTTCAATGTCCGCTGATAAATCTTCTGGCTCCTTTAGCCAAACAGGTAGGCTAGGGTCTCCCAGTACACCATATACATGATGGTAAAATTCTCCAATATCCTGACCATTCACAGAGTAGTCGGGAAATTCATTTTGCACTGCTTGTTTTCCTGCATGCAGTGCAGGTCCCAGTTCAGGAATTCGCTCTTCAAGCAATTCATCCCACATCACTCCGCACATCACATTATTGAACCGTGTATCTGTGTCTAAATCTGATGGACCTACCATAGCAGCAGCACCTTTGGGATTAGAAATACTTCCAGCTTTAAGCATCCATTCACCAAAGCACTGTGGAATAGTGGGGTTTCCGAAATCTCCTGTATTACAAACAAAACTCATAACGATGGGCAAATTCCACCCATTGGTCAGTTCATCAATGTTTTCCTTATGAAAATAGGGTTTGTGCCATCCGTTAGCATCGCCCCAACCTCTATAGTTAATAATTCCAACTCCTTCATTCCATGAGGTAGAGATCTGTGCATTTTCAGTGTTTTGATTTTGAAGATTGAAAAATGCTGTATCAACTTGGGGATATCCATAGTGATGTAATTCGTCTTGCAACCATTTGGAGGTCCAAACAGGTGTTACGGGCCAGGTATTTGGAGCATCATCTTCACCGTTATAGTTACCTGCCACCAAAAGCCCTCTATTTAAAAATGAATAGTCTGAAATATTTTCCATTTTAATATATTGGATACTTCTCTTAATTAGGTGAATTAAGTCTTGAATTCCCCTGATAGACCATCTTCCAACAAAATATTTTGCTTCCGTAACATCATTCCCAAAGAATGTGTATGGATAGTCTGTTACATCATCTTCGTTTTCATTGTATGAACCTATGTAAAAAGATGGTATTGCAAAGCTTCCATCTATATCCCCTACCAAAAGAACATATTCCAATAGTGAATCCTGAGTTTCAAAATACCATTGTAAAAATGCCCTTAAATTTTCTGCAGAACCTCCAACTTCACTAAAAGTTCTTATTTCGACATTGTACCCTTGAGTTCTTTTAAATGAAACAAAATTACCTATGTTGTCATCCATCAAATAAGTTTCTAAGCTTTCATCTGAAAGAACTATCATAAAAGTACCACGAGTATATTCATAGCCCATATCTTCCTTATGAAAATATCGTTGGGTAAGTGGCAAAGTATTTGCGTTTACTATTGCTAATAAAAATAGCGTGGGTAAAAAATATCTGCGAATCATTAAGTCCTCACTTTAGTATGATCATTTTTTTTGTTTTCGAAAAATATCCACCATCCAATCTATAAAAATATAATCCGCTTCCTAAATTATTTGTATCAAACGATATTGAGTGCGATCCCTTAGGGTATATTTTATCTTTAACTAATTGATGAATCATTTTCCCTTCCAAATTATAAATTGTAATGTTGATTTGACAATCTGATGGTAAAGAATATTCAATATTTGTTATGGCATTAAATGGATTTGGGTAGTTTTGGCTTAGGAAAAATGAAACCGGAAGATCATTGATAATGTTTAAAGTTGCTGTAGAGCCAACTGATAATATCATAGACTCAATCTCTGCTCCTCGATAGCTTACACTCTCATCAGATTTTAAGCGAACAACAAACTTATAATTTTTCCCATTTT
>CAZNQF010000095.1:257-4644 GCA_964575125.1 uncultured bacterium | reverse complement strand
GAAATTCCCAGTTCTGATTTGACCAATGTTTTATCCACCGAATATCTGAAAAATCATTCAACCCGATTGATAGGGAATCTAGGTCCCACTCCAACTCATATTTTAAGCTTACCTCTAGCACTGCTTCCGTGTCCTCTTCTATTTGAATGATATCCGATGTTGTCAGTTGAGTTTCTAATCCGTTATTATAGGTAAAATTGCTTTGAGACCTTAGGGAACCGGTTGCGGTCCAATATAATCCCGAATCCCAATTATCCAAATTGTCAAAATTTTCTTCAAAAATTATTTCTCGTTCTGTAAGATTAATGGAAATTGTATCGTCGCCTATTAGCGATAGGTCAACTATCACCGGAGTAAGCATATTCTCAGGTACAATGGTAAGCCTATAAAAACCTTCATGCCAGCTAAATTGATTCTCGCCAGAGACTAAATATAGAAAATGTGTATTTAATTCGGTTTTACGCACTAAACTAATTAGACCTGAGTATCCATCTGGAACCGTCAACTGGATATTAACATTGTGTAAGGGTAATGGATTTAAATTCACATCATGTTCCAAAATTTGAGAGTTAGAAGATGTAAACGCGAACTCATGAGCTTCATATCCTTCTGCTGAGACACGCAAGGTGTAGTTTCCCTGAATTAATAATCTCCGGAATTTTCCAAAGCTATCTGTAAGGCGTGGTTTTAGCACCCCTCCATCCATCTCTAAAATTCTAACTTGAGCGTTTTCGAGAGTAGAGTCCGTGGAGCTATCTCTCACAATTCCAGTTATTTGGTATTTTTCTGCAGACATTGATGAATTATTTGTGTTACCCCAAGCTCTATTCAATGTATAAAATGCACCCTTAAAATTATCTTCAATTATTTTTTTCACATGGGTGCTATCTGTTGATTGCATGTTTGCATTTCCCATTTCAATTAGGTATTGAAAACTCCCCGTTTCTGAATAAAACCAGTCGTGTGCATTTCCCTTTCTGCTACTGCTTGGCGTAGGAATATAGGTAGACCCATCCACAGCATCTTTTAATATTAGACTGGATATTTTTATACCTATATCATTAATAACAGGAAAATCAGGAGAGTATTTTTGCCCACCATCCCAGCCCCAGGGATATATAACTAGCTCTGATACATTTCCTGATCTTGAGCTGTGATATGCAATAGACAGAAGAAACTGTTTTTCAATAGAAAAATCACGAATTGCTACTACCTCTGATTCAGAAAAAGCTGCCTCACCACGATAATAATCGTAGTGGGAGCAGTAGGTACAATTGCTGGGGTCAGGGGTATAAAGAGTATCACCAAATATCCAATTAAAATCATAGTTTCTGTTTAGATCTACCCCATCAGAATCATTACCTGCCTCAACGGTAAAGTCGAAGTTAAAGAGTCCATCATTGTTTACATCCCGTTTGTTTTTTCTATAGCTCACATCTTGAATCCATCTAGTTGTATCGTCCGTTTCTTCTTCATAACCGTGAACCACTCTTAGTCCCTCTGGATTATGAGTGGGAACGATCCAAATCTCTAAATTTCTTAAATTTGACATTACCTGACTCGCAATTTCAGATGTAAAACATTCTTCGATCCCTATATTTAAAAAACAATTAATGAGTGCCATGGATATTTCAACACCGTAAATTTCTTCTGCATGACATTGACCTAAAATAAGTACCCGCGGTTCATCCTCATCTATGTCAGCGTTGTCAGAAATTTTTACTGCCCAAAACGGGAGATTATCTTTAGTTGAATATCCAATTATTTCTTTGTGAAAAATTATACCGTTACTACCAGGTGTAGCACCAAACTCATCATCCCATACATTTAATTGGGTTTCAATATCTTCATATGTATGATAAAAATTAGGTAGCGGATTATCTTGCGCTAACAAAATCGTTAATGATAATAAATATAAAATCAGGAGTTTTCCCTGATTTAGACCATAGCTCATATTATTTTATAAATACCATTTTTTTTATTTTGAGGTTAACGTCCAAGAACCGTCCCAGTTATCTCCCGGGGGGTTCTCAAGGTAAAATTCACAGCGTGGAATGTATATTCTAGATGGATTTGTTTTACGCCCTGGAAACATATCTTCTAATTCATCTGATGCTTTAAACCCTTCAAGGGCTTTTTTCCATTCCTGTTTTTTATAGAGAGCAAGTGCTTCATGGTATGCCTTTAGAAGCTTATCATATCCTTTTGGCATTTTCCCAACCTCATCAATGAGTTCATAGACCTGAGCGGGTTCGGTTTTTCCCATGACAACAACATAGTCCAAATCACGCCAGATAAATTTATCTTTGCAGGCTTTATAGGTTTCCTTAGCAACCTGAATATAAATCCCGTACTGCTTTGCTGACGCTTCCAACCTTGCTGCAAGATTTACCGTATCACCCATCATGGTATAATTCATTCTCATCGCAGAACCCATATTCCCTGTAACCATTTGTCCTGTATTTAGTCCGATTCTATTTTGCATATTATGTACAATTTCGGGCCAACGATCGCCTTCATTTCTCCATTTTTGGCGAAGAACATCCAAACTCCTCTGCATTTTTATAGCTGTTAAACATGCACGATATTCATGGTCTTCAACAGGAACAGGAGCACCATAAAATGCCACAATAGCATCACCAATGTATTTATCTAGTGTTCCGCGTTCCTCCAAAAGAATGTTTGTCATATCGGTCAAATATTCAACCAGAAGTTCAACTAATTCTGTTGGTGTTAATTTCTCTGAAAAAGAGGAAAAACTTTGAATATCAGTAAAAAATGCTGTATGATAACCCTCATCACCTCCAAGCTTTGGCTCTTGTTTGTCTTCATACATTTGGTCAATAAGGTCGGGAGAGATATAGGTCCCAAATGTACTCTTTAAAAATCTCTTATCTTTCTGTTCGTTAATAAATTGATAAATGATATTGCTGGAATATGTAACTCCAATACCAACAAGAGGAGCAACAATGGGTAGCATTACAGAGTCACCAACCTCTGGTAACGATGTAGTTTCCCAAAGCCACTTCATATTTCCTGAAAAATATCCACATGAAATAACGAAATAAATGAACCCTTCAAATACTAATAATACTCCACCAATTATCGGTTTTACATAGGTAATCAACATAAATGCAATGACCGATAACAGTGTTGTAAGTAACATTTGATTCATAAAAATTGAGAGTGATTCCGGGTCATCAGAGATTCCTGTTATTTTGCCACCAAACACATCAATGTAATTTTCGTGCAATATCGTTTGAATTGCATTTGCATGAGTTTCCATTCCCGGTGTTAATTGCTGATATCCTGCATAGTTATAGAACGGTGTGGATTTGGTATCATGGAGCACCTCTATATTTACTCCTAGCATTACTATTTTATTATAGAAAGGATTGCTTTTATCTATTTCTTGTTTCTCTTGTCCAATTCCAAATAACTCAAAATACATTTGATGGTCTTCCTCCGGCATATCCAAAACCCATAAATATTCTGCTGGAATTTCACTACCCCTTGGGATATTACTGCTCATCCAATTATTATCCTCAAAATACTCTGGATTTCCAAGTCCATCTAGTATGGGGTTTCCTAGAGAATCTTTTAGAACATCACCAATAAAGTAATCATCGGTATCTAATATTTGAGATAACGAGTATTTATCATAGGTTGCCCAGGGAAATGCTGAGTAGGGATCTTTGAAATAGGAAGGAGGACCATAATAATTAACCAAAAAGGACGTAGTATTTCCATAGGGATAAATTTTGAGAGTATCATATTGCCAATACATTTCCCCATTATCATATTTGATTTCTGGAACTGTCTCATCAGAAATATCTAAATAGGCTTTAACTGCCTCCAGTCCCAAACTTAGATAAGCTTTTGATATATCATTATTGATGTACCACATTATGTTATATTGTCTGGAAAAACCATCTGGATCCAACATATCATTGACAACACCATTTTCAGTGAATTGATTAATATTGTGAACGGGTTCAGATATATATTGAGGTGGAACCCGAGTGGTCTCTGTCACGAGCTTACTAGACATGACCACTTTTGTTCCATTTTCTTCAAGAACACGTCTGCATGTCTCACCCAAAACAATATCACCATGGGTTGGAATATATTTTTGTCGATCTTTAGGGTCCATTCCTTGTGAAAAATGATCCAAATATTCTGACTTGGTTTCAGGGGCATCAAACTGTATATCAAAAACTACTACCTTCGCACCGGCTCTCGATAGATTTTCCACCACTCTTGACCAAACTGTGCCTCGAGGATAGGGCCACCCATCCTGAATTAATCTCCACGATTCATCATCTACCTCAACCAAAACAATATCCGTTCCCTTTTCTATCCACGTTGAATCAGCTGCTTTCAAACC
>CAZNQF010000095.1:0-229 GCA_964575125.1 uncultured bacterium | reverse complement strand
ATACATTTTTAAATCCAGTGAATCAAACACACCAAAATAATTCAACAGTCCAACAACAAGGATAGATAAAAGGGTTAGTCCAACGCCAATTCCTTTTGACTTTATAAACTTAATTAAGTGGTCACTCACTACTATATACTAAATATTAATTTGTTCAAAATGGTTAGAATAATGCTCTTATTTGATTTGAAATTAAAGTTTTTCATGTATTAAATATATAAAAACAAAA
>CAZNQF010000094.1:1987-7392 GCA_964575125.1 uncultured bacterium | reverse complement strand
TATGTGCCACCCCAAAATCTGGTCACCCTATCATGGAGTGAATCCACTGGAGCAATCTCATACAGAATTTACGAGAGAAATATTTTGGTTGTTCAGGATATTTTAGGCACCCATTTTACAGATGGATTGGCTGATAGTGGTCATCTCCTTCAGACCAACAGTCAATATCGATATGTGGTTACCGCTACAAATTCTGAGGGGGAATCCAGTCCCTCCGATGTTTGGATAAGCACAACGCTCCCGGAGATTGCACCTCCAGTTGCTCCAGATTTTAGCGTTACAGGTGGACAGAACCAGAACAGTTTAAGCTGGTCACCTGCCTATGGCCCTGGAGACCCCGTGGGTGGAAATGCGGTCTCCTATAAAATATATCGTTTTGGTATTGATGAGTTTGACCCCGAAAATATCTCAGGTGATGATGTTATAGGAAGTACGGGGTCCACCAGCTACTATGATAATAATTTAGAGGATAACAGCTTGTTTTGTTATGCCGTGTCAGGTGTAAACAGTGAAGGTCTTGAGGGTGAGCTAACGGGCATACTTTGTGCATCTACAAATACACAGCTTCCTCCATCGACCCCGCAAAATGTTTCAGCGAGCGGTGGAAATCAACAGATATCAATTGGCTGGTCTTCTTCAGTTGGCTCCCCACCAATTACCTATCAAATTTATCGATATGGAAACCTATTCATTGGAGAGACCTCTTCAACGAGTTTTACTGATCAGGGATTGAGCAAGAATAGTGAATACTCCTACACCGTTGTAGCGTTTAATGAGATGGGTCCCTCTGAACCTTCCAATATGGTGTATGCAACGACATCAAGCCAGACATCCTCACTGTCACCGAGTCCCCCAGAGAATGTAAGCGCGGAGCTAACGGTAAGTTCAAGGGCAAGCAATACGATTGATGGTTTTGTTGAGATTGAGTGGAGGCCCGCATTTTTTGCGGCTGACCCATTCACCCTGGTGTACGAGGGTAATCCTTTTAACGCTATGGTTTTTGTTATTGGTGAAATAAATTTTGAGGATGGTTCATCCATCAGTGCTGGTGATGTGGTGGGTGTGTTTGATGGAGATATGTGTGTGGGTAAGGGAACATGGCCCCTAGTAAATAGTGAACTAAAAGCGAGCCAGGATGATGGAAGTGGAAATGGTTTCTCTGCAGGTAACTCTGTATATTTTAAAGTTTGGAAGGGTGGACATGTTTATGCATCCATCGAATCTCCGTCCCAGAGCTTTAGTGGTTTGGATGTCGCAAATATTAACCTAACTGTTTACAGTGACTCCTACAAAGTTTTTCGTAATGGAAGCGTAATAGCTTCTGAGCTCTCAGCTCTAGATTTTATAGATACAGATCTGGAAACAGATATGGATTACAGCTATACAGTGTCTGCGCTAAATATTTTGGGAAGCAGCTATGAATCTAATCCCTCGATAGCTGCCCAAATAAATACCTATGACATCCCAGGTAATGCCCCTATAATTGATGAGATAGAAACTCAATTGATGTATGAAGATGGCAGCCTAATTTTATCTCTATCTGCTACAGATATTGATGGTGATGAGTTAACTTATTTTTCTCACCCTGTAGATAATAATTCACCTGTATCATGTTCTATAGATGGTAATCAGCTCACTGTGATACCCGCAGAAAATTATTTTGGTTCATTTGAAATTGAGGTTATTGTTTTTGATGATTTTCTTATTTATGAATCAAATACACTGAGCGACACGTCCCGCTTTCTACTGCACGTAATATCAGTGAACGATGACCCTATTGTATTAAATCCTTTTGATGATATCTATACGATGGAAGATGCAACTCCAGATACAGTTAGTATGGATGGGGTTTTTATGGATGTGGATCAAACAGTAATGGATGCAGATGCTCTATCCTATTCAGTATCTTCAAGTAATGGTGGTATAGTTGTTGACCTTGATAATGATAGCGTAGTTATTGATTATGTAGAAAACGTGCATGGTTCATTTCAGTTTTATGTTACATCAACAGATCTAAGCGGAGGAAATGTAACGGACACGGTTGATGTTAATATTGAGTCTGTTCTAGATGCTCCTTCTGTTGAAGCCATAGAGGACCAGGTAAAATCAGAAGATTCACAGAATTCGATTCTGAGAAATGCATCAGATGCTGATGGAGATGAGCGCACTTTATCTGTTGTGATTCAACCTGCTGAGTATATTGAATCTTCTTTTACAAATAATTATTTAACCCTGAGCCCTGTTCTCAACTGGAACGGGAGCTCATCTGTTACCGTAATTGCTGATGATGGAGTGCTGCAGGGCACAACAGAGTTTGGCCTTACAGTATTACCTGTAAATGATTTGCCAACGATCAATCTACCTGAGAGCTTTACTTTTGGTGAGGACAGCTCTATAGTGGTTGATTTTTCTCAGTTTTCTGATGATGTCGATGGAGATCAGTTATCCCTCTCTGCACATAATAATCAAAATATTATCATTGATATTGATGAATTGGTGGTAACCTTTTCTTCAACGGAGGACTGGATAGGGTCAGAAATAGTTGAGTTCAGATTGAGCGATGGTTTTGGTTTATTGTATGCAAGCGATGAGGTAGAGGTAATTATTATACCGATCAATGACACACCGGTTCTTGAGCTCATCGGTGACCAGGAAACGTTGGAAAATACTCCACTTGTCATTACGTTAATTGCAACAGATGATGACAATGAGGATTTGATTTTTAGTGCCTCATCAGATAATGAGGCTGTTGAGACGAGGGTAAGATTTAATATTTTAACTTTAACTCCTCAAGACACCTGGCACGGTACCGCAAACATTACAGTTAGTGTTACAGATGGATTCCCAAACTCTGAGGACAGCGAAACATTTTTGCTTACGGTGCTCTCAGTTAATGACCCACCCATTGTAAATACTTTGAGAATCACGATTAATGAGGATGAGCCGGTCGCGGTAGAGTTTGAGGGAAGTGATTTGGACGAAGATGAGCTAAGCTTTGAGATCGTTGATGAACCACAGCACGGTAGCTTTAGCGATGGGATATATACCCCTGCGCAAGAATATAACGGTGAAGAAACGATGACATATAGGGCCTTTGATGGAACCGATTATTCAAACATAGCAGATGTTACATTCATTATTCTTCCTGTAAATGATGCTCCAGTATTAACTTTAATTGGTGACCAGGAAATTCTGGAAGATGAGGTTCTGACCTTTGCACTGTCAGCAAATGATGTTGATGGTGATCAGCTAACGTTTGATGCATTTTCAGTTAACAATGAAATAACTGTAAAAGTTACAGATAATATCTTGACGGTCACGCCAAATCCAGATTGGTTTGGTACGGCAGATGTCAATGTGTTTGTTAGTGATGGATTTATTTCCGATTCTGAATCTTTTCAGTTCACTGTCTTGCCGGTCAATGACCCTCCCGTTGCGAGTGACGCAGCTATTTTTCCATCGATACCTTTGGAAACAAATGATCTTTCAGTTTCATATATATACTTTGACGTTGAGGGTGATCCCGAAGTTTTGCCAGGCACGGACCAAGGAACGGTAGTGATTTGGTATAAAAATAATATTGAGCAAGGGGAATTTTTAAATGAGTTGACCGTGCCCTCGGCGGCAACAGCCTGTGATGAAATTTGGAGCGCATCGGTTAGCCCAAGTGATGGTGACCTATTTGGAGAGATAGCACAGTCAAACTCAGTTACTATTTGTGGGCAAAACTCACCACCAGAATGGTCAACCATTCCTGATCAAAATATTGATGAGGATAGCGGTGACAATCAGCTTGCAATGGGAGATTATATAGCTGACCAGGAGCAGGCATTGGTACAGATGACATTTTCTGTTTCTTACAACGGAGATAGTGATAATCTTAGTGCGCAGTTTTCAGGTGTAGGTCAAAATAAATCACCACTAGTTCTAGCTCCCACCACAGAGAACTATAACTCAGCATCACCCATTCTGCTTATGATTACCGCAAGTGATGGAGAATATATAGTTCAGACAACCGTTTTTGTTTATATAGATCCGGTCAATGATGCCCCTGTTCTTGTTCCTATAGATGATCAGGAAACGGTTGAGGATAATTCCATTTTAGTTCTTCTTTCAGCGGATGATATAGAGGATGATGAGCTTACATTTTTTGCTATAAGTGAGTACCCTGATTTTGTATCGGTATCGCTATCAGTAGATGAGTTATTATTAGTTCCATCAAATAATTTTAACGGTTCAGTTCAGATATTTGTAACAGTATCGGATGGAGAACTGGAGGACGAACAAGTATTTGTGATAAATGTGCTTCCCGAAAATGACCCACCAGAGATAGACATCCCGCCAAGTTTGGCATTCGATGAAGATGGACAATTGACCCATGATTTCTCACCATATTTATTTGATATTGATGAAGATGATTTGACATTAAATGTTAGCGGAAATGAAAATATTTCCGTTATTGTTAATGGATTTATTGTAACATTTGGCGCGGTGCAGGATTGGAACGGAACCGAAATATTAACGTTCACTGTGGATGATTCTCAGGGAAGAGCAATTGCCTCTGATGTTATGGATGTTCATGTAACTCCTGTAAACGATCCCCCAATTATTTCGCAAATTGATGATCAAGAGACAGAAGAAGATACGCCCATAACAATTACTCTTGAGGCATATGATATTGACGCTGATGATTTAATATTTAGTGCGTCCACGGAATTTGATTATTATGTCACTATTGAACTAGTGGGTGACCAGCTAACCTTGATACCTGCAGATAACTTTAATGGCACTGAAGTTATTTCTGTTACTGTTGAGGATGGTGAATACATTGATCAGGATAATTTTGTTCTAACAGTTTTGGCTGTAAATGATAAACCTATCGCGAATGATATTACGGTCGAAACCAATGAAGATATTTCTGTTGCCATTGAGTTTAGCGGAAGTGATCTTGATGAAGATGAGCTGGTGTTTGAGGTAGTTGAAGCTCCAATCAATGGTGTTTATTCAAATGGGATCTACACCCCTGCTCTCAATTATCATGGAATAGAAAGTTTTTCATACAGAGCATTTGATGGAGAATTAGCTGACACAGCGACAGTTACTATTACAATACTTCCTGTTAATGATTTCCCTATTTTGTCAGACATAGAAGATCAATTCATTAATGAGGATTCAACGGCAGTTGTAATTATTGATGCGTTAGATGTAGATGGGGATGAGCTAGAGTTTATTATTGATTTAGATAATTCTGAGAATATTGTATTTCAATTAGATAGTACTAATCTTCACTTAATTCCTGAAGAAAATTTTTATGGTGAGGTAATCGTTACGGTAACAATCGATGATGGACAGTACACAGATTCAGATGATTTTGTGTTAACAATTGCTCCTGTAAATGATGTGCC
>CAZNQF010000094.1:0-1968 GCA_964575125.1 uncultured bacterium | reverse complement strand
ACATTTCAAATTATAGATCATCCATCTGACGGTGCTTTCGAAAACGGATTTTACGTTCCCAATGAAAATTTCAATGGAAGTGACCAATTCTCTTACAATGCTTTTGATGGTGAGTTGTATTCAAGCCCAGCTACCGTAAGTGTAACCGTACTATCAATAAATGACGCACCATATTTGGTAGAGATTGGAAATAGGGAAACACTTGAAGATAATCCACTTACCATTTTATTAGAATATGGAGATGTTGAGGGTGACGAGCTCTCTCTTCAGGCGGAGAGTTTGTCTCCGGATTTTGTTTCTAGTGAGCTAAATGGTGATCAGCTAGTTTTAACACCTATATTAAATTTCAATGGTATTGTTGAGATAGTCGTTACAGTTAGTGATATATTTTTATCAACATCTGAGACCTTTAACCTTAATGTGGTCTCAGTAAATGATGTTCCAACCATTGATATTCCTGAGGTTTTTAGTTTTGAAGAGGACACCTCCATTGTGAGAGATTTTTCTTTCTACATAGGTGATGTTGATGGTAATCCTCTCACGCTAAGTGTTACAGGTAACACCAATGTTACCGTTGATATTGTAGAGTTTATGGTTACTATTGGTTCTGTGCAAGACTGGAACGGAACGGAGACACTTACCTTTACAGTAGATGATTCCCAGGGCAGGGCATTGGCATCTGATGATATAGATGTTATTGTAATATCTGTGAATGATGCTCCAGTTCTTACAGATATCAGTGACCAGAGCACAGCGGAAGACATTCCGCTGACCCTTACCCTAAGTTCAACAGATGTAGATGGAGATGCACTAAGTTACACTATAGATAGTGATAATGATGAAGTAGATGTATCTTTAGCTAGTGATGAGTTAACCTTAACTCCTTCAGATAATTATAATGGTACAGCATTAATAACCGTAACAGTTAGCGATGGAATTTTGACAGACACAGATGATTTCACGCTTACAGTTACACCTGTAAATGATAGCCCAACCATCGATATTCCTGATGTTTTTAGTTTTGAAGAGGACAGCAGTATAGTTAGAGATTTTTCCTTATACACAGATGATATTGATGAAGATTCTTTAAGCTTAAGTGTTACTGGGAACACTAATGTTGTGGTAGATATTGAAAATCTTATGGTAAATATTAGTACGATAGCGAATTGGAATGGTGAGGAAGAATTAATATTTACTATTAATGACAATGCAGGAAGATTGACATCAAGTGATACGGTTTTGGTAGTGGTTACTGCAGTAAATGACCCGCCAGTTTTGAGTCTAATAGATGATCAGGAGACTCCTGAGGATACACCGTTTACGATTAGCCTAGAGGGAAGTGATATAGATGGGGATGCAGTATATTTTAGTTCAGAGAGTAGTTCTCCTGATGTATCGGTAGTGGTCGCAGGAGCAGAGCTCACTCTTAATCCATCCCTTAACTTCAATGGTTCGGTTGATATAACAGTTACAGTTAGTGATTTATTTTTAACAGATACGGGTACATTTACAATTACAGTTACACCTATAAATGATGCACCTGTATTGACACCTATTGGTTATCAGGGGACCCCTGAAGACACACCTCTTTTTATCAATTTGAGTGCATCAGATGTGGATGAGGATGAGCTTACCTTTAGCGCGGAGAGCTTGAGTCCTGAATATATAACTGCTGAGCGCTCAGTTGATGTTTTAACCTTAACTCCTTTTGAGAATTGGACAGGCAATGCTTCAGTGACAGTGACAGTGAGTGATGGAGAGCTAACAGATAGCGAGACATTCCAGTTGACTGTGTCCAGTACAAATGACCCACCAGTTTTGAGTTTAATAGGTGATCAGCAGACAAACGAGGACACACCGTTAACGATCACCTTAGAGGCAGATGATTTAGATGGGGATGCAGTATTTTTTACTTCAGAGAGTAGTTCTCCTGATGTATCAGTATTAGTTTCAGGAACAGAGCTCACT
>CAZNQF010000093.1:0-7464 GCA_964575125.1 uncultured bacterium | reverse complement strand
TTATTTAGCCTATTTCTTTTTGATCAATAATTTTTTTTGCTTCCTGTATACCAGCACCAAGAAAAGTATCTGGGGCACAACCTACATGTAAACCTTTTGAATTACCTAAATTAACTAACTCTTCACCATGTTCAAACTTTATTGATAGTGGCTTTTCTGAGTAAGAATGTTTTCCAGATTCAAGAATTGATTTTGAAACTTCAAAGTGAACATCTGGGATTGTTAAATTTATAATTAATTCAATTTCTTTATTCGATAATATCTGATCTACAGATAGATGTTCTACTCCATATTTTTCTGCATAGTTTTTTGCAGCTTCATTTTTAATATCAGCACATGCAACTATTTGAAAATTATTAAAATATTTCTGTGAATTGCTAAAATAAATATCAGCAATATTCCCACATCCAATAATTCCAACTTTCATAATATTATTATTACCTATATTTTTTTATATTTTTAACCTTTTATAGATCCAATTGTGAGATTCCCTAATATATGCTTTCTGCCTAGGATGAATATTATAATTACTGGAATTGAAATTAATGTCGCTCCTGCTAAAATCATCCCATATTCAATTTTATATAAATTTGAAAGATTAGCTAAACCTATTGGCACGGTCATCATTTCAGGAGTTCTGAGTACTATTAAAGGCCATAAAATATCGTTCCACGAAGCAAGAAAAACTAGCAATGATAGGACGGCTATTGCCCCTTTTGATAAAGGCAGGCCTATTTTGTAAAAAATTTTCCATTCACTTGCACCATCAATTCTTGCAGAATCTATTAGTTCTGACGGAATAGACAACATATTTTGACGCATAAAAACTGCTCCAAAAGCAGTAATTGAAGCAGGTATTGCAACTCCATGATATGTATTTAACCAACCTATAGAATTGGTAAGTTGAAATAAAGGGATCAATGTAATTTGAAATGGTATTGCAAGAGTAGCTATTAAAAAAATTAATAATATTTTTTTTCCATAAAATTCAAATTTAGCAAACCCCCAGCCTACTGTTGTAGCTATAAATAAACTGAAAAATACTTGCATAAGTGAAATTATAATACTGTTTCCAAATTGTTTGATAAATGGAATTAACTCTCCACTTAAAAGTCTTATATAATTAATATCCGTATAACTCTCTGCTAATAAAGTTACAGGACTTCTAAATATTTGGTAATTTTCTTTGAAAGAACCAAATATCATATAAGCAAATGGATAACCAATTATAATTACAAGTCCAAATAAAAATAAATATAAAATTAAATTGATTATTTTATTTCTATTAACGTAATATTTATTGTTTATATTATTCATCTTTATGTACTCTTAAAATTAAAAGCTGAATAATAGTGATAGAAATAATTAGTATCGCTAAAGAAAAACCAATGGCAGAGGCATAACCAAATCTAGAATTTTGAAATCCCATATAATACAAATAAGTTGTCATAAACCATGCAGAATCTCTTGGCCCTCCAAGAGTATTTCCACTATTTCCCATTAAAATCAAGGGTTCAGCAAAAAGATTAAATGATCCAATAATAGCAAAGGTAATAACAAATGCTAGAATTGGCTTTAAAAGAGGCAAAGTTATATGGTAAAAAATTTGAAAACTATTGGCACCATCAATAAGTGCTGCTTGCCTATATACAGGAGGAATATTTTGAAGACCGACCATAAAATAGAGAATATTAACACCTGTAAATTTCCAAACACCCAATAATATCATTGAAGGCATTACAAACATTGGATCTTTTAACCATCCAATTGGTGGATCAATATTTGGAATTAGAACATTAATTATTACTCCATAATTTTATTCAAATATTATGACAAAAACTATACCAACTACTACTCCAGAGGTAATACTAGGTGTAAAAAAAAATAATCTAAAAAATTCTCTAAATTTTAATTTTGGTCTTGTTAAAAATACAGCTATGATTAGAGCTAAAGGTACTATGATAAACACACTTCCAGCACAATAATAAATAGTATTAATAATTGATTGAATAAAAGATTCATCAGCTCCTGATAAAAGTCTTTTAAAATTTTTAAATCCTACAAATTTAGCCTCAGTAGTTGGTGACTGCCGATAAAAGCTCAATTTTAATGATTGAAAAACAGGATAGGCAAAAAAAACTGCATATCCAATAAAAAATGGGCTTATAAACAAATAGGGTGGTAATTTTTTATAAAATTTTTTCAATTTTTGAAAACTGCCCTATTAAAATAGGGCAGTGTATTATGTTTAGCTATTAAAATCAATTTCTTCTTTTACCTTATCAGCTATTTGATTAGCTGCGTCAGCAGGAGAAATTACCCCTTCCATTATATCATTGAAGATTTTACCAACTTCTCCCTCTAAGAAAGTTCTATAGGGACTTTGATATTGTTTAGGAATTTTTGGAGCAATCTCTCTAAACACTTTACCTAAAACTTGATTTGAAAAATACGGATCAGGTTTTAGTAATCTCTCATCATCCATAGCTGGATAAAATGGAGGGAAAAGAGTTGTTAATTGATATCTACTTACAGCTCCTTCAACTGAACATTGAGCAAATTCAATAAATTTATAAGCTTCGTCAATATTTTTACTAGTTTTAACAATCATAGGGGCAGTACCTCCGAAAACACTAGTTCTTGAGCCTCCTTCTTTCCATGCAGGTAAAGGCGCTGCTTTCATTTTACCTGCTAATTCTGGTAAATTATCTCTAAAGAAACCGCCGTACCAGTCAGCTCCTGCATTTCCAATTACAGTACCATCTCTATGAACAGCGTATTGTGCAGCTCCATCAGGTCTTAAAATAATTGTGCCATCATCGTATTGTTGTTTCATCCACTCTAATATAGATATAGACAGTTCCGAATTAATTGTTACATTCCCGTCAGCATCAAAATAGTCCGTTCCGGCTTGTTTTAAAAGTAGATGCCAATAACTAGGAGTTATACTCATTCCTGCAACACCCATCTCCTTCATTATACCAGACCATTCATCCCATGTTTTTATATCAGCAGGATCAATTCCAGCTTTTTCAAATGGCTCTGTATGATAATAGTAAACCACTGGAGTTAGAGCATGTTCATAACCGTAGGTAATACCATCCCACGTATACAATGATAATCTAGAAGAGACGAAATCGTCCATGCTACAAGCAGAAGTACGAAGTGAATTCATATCAACAAATCCAGGATTTCCTCCTAATAAAAATCTACCAAATGCACCCTGCTCCATATCAACAATATCAGGGGCTCCCAGGCCTCCAGATGCCAAAGAGGCAGTAACTTGATCATAAAGTTGTCCATAAGGAACTTCTACAATTGTTAAATTAAAATTAGGATCAACCTCTTTTTTATATCTTTCAGCTTGAGCTTCAAAGAATCGTGCATGAGTGTTTACAAAAGTATGTAGTAAAACTTCACCAGCACTACTTGAATTTACACTAATGAATGGACTCATCAGTATAGATAAAATTATTAATAATTTTTTCATCTTTCCTCCATTTCGTTCATATATAAAATTTTTTTTTCACAAAAATACAAACTAAAAATAAAAAGAGAATTAAAATAATTGTATATATTCTTCCTCCCACTTTACTTTAATGTTTACAATTAAAATTTAATATTAGTTTGACTTAAAAATCAATCAATAAATATCGAAAATTTATCAAAAAGAAAGATTCTTTGCTAATTTCTAAAGTTTTTTGATCGATTTCAGTTTTAAACTAAAAACTTGAATTTAAATATTTATTATGATCTAAATTAGCCAGCACTTATGGCGAGAGCAACATTAACTGTTATTCCTCTTATAATTATATTTTTTTTAGCTCAAAGATTTTTTGTTGAAGGAATAACAATTACAGGAATTAAAGCTCAAACGAAAGGAAAAAGAGATGAAGAAAAAACTAACTGTTAAAGACTTATTTGATTTAAAAGGAAAAAGGAAATTGACAGAATTGACTGTTAACAACCCTATGGAAGCTGAAGCATGCGAAGAAGCAGGAATTGATATCATTAATGTTGCCGGAGGTCCAAAAAATAACTTTATTTCTATTTTTGATACAAACAAATGGTTTAAGGGAGCCTCTACCAAAGATATAAGAGCTGCAGCACCAAATACTTTTATGATTATGGGATTAGGAATGTGCTCAAGTATACCTGAAGCTATAGATGGAGGATTACAATGCTTAGGAGCCGGAGCAGATGCGATATATATTGGTAATAGTCCTAGCTTTATTGAAGCTTTAACTAAAGAAGGAATACCATGCGTTAGCCATGTCGGACTTATTCCATATAAAAGTACATGGACTGGAGGATTTAAAGCTGTTGGCAAAACAAAAGAAAGTGCAAAAAAAGTATATGACCTAACAAAAGCATATGATGATGCTGGTGCAATAGCAGTGGAAATGGAATGTGTTCCATATAAAGTTGCTGAGGTAATTACAAAAAATGTAAAACTATTAACACTTTCAATGGGAAGTGGAAGCGCATGTGATGCACAATTTCTATTTATTCAAGATATCATAGGTACAGAACAAAAATATATTCCAAGACATGCTAAAGTTTATCGGGATTTAAGTAAAAAATATTTAGAACTTAAAGATGATACAAAAAAAACTGTAGAAGAATTTGTTGCCGAAGTAACTGAAGGAAAATTTCCAGAAAAGAAACATTTAGTAGAAATTGAAGATCAAGAATTCAATTCTTTTTTAGAAGAAATTAAATAAATTTTTTTTAAATTTTATTAGTTATACCGGAAGAGAAACTTTAAGAATATGTTCAGGATCCTTATGTTGTTTTATAATGGTAGGGATTATCTCTTTGTATGCATCAATGAGGCCATTTTTAGGTGGAGGGAGTTGATTTTTTATAACCTTATGCAATTTCGATAAATTATATGCCGGAACCATTGGAAACATATGATGCTCAATGTGATATTCCATGTGCCAATATAAAAAACTAAAGATAGGATTTAAAATAACAGTTCTTGTTGTTTGTCGATGATCTTTAATATCTGAAGGTAGACACATATGCTGTGTAAGACCAAAAAGATGAGGTAAAGTAGAGCCAAAATATTTAGGAGTCAGAATAAATAATATTGGTAAAAGAGATTGAGTAAAAATAGAAATCAATATTGTTAACCCCCAAATTGAAACATGAATCCTTGCAATTAATCTGCATTTCCAAATTTCTGATTCCGGTATACAGTCTTTCATGACAGGAGTAGTAAATCCTAAAGCATGCAATAATGTTTCTTTTTGAAGAGATTTATGAATATTTCTAATTTGAATAAATGGAATAAATCCAATTAAAAAACTAAAAAGGGATGGTTTTGCATGGAAATGATCTACTTCATAATCGTGGGGGTCAAATGAAAAAGAAGTATAACTATGATGTAAAGTATGACTCCATCGCCATCTAATAGGTTCAAAATCTGTCATAAAAGACCCTATCTGATAGAAAATCTCATTAAGTATCCTAGATCTAAAAGCTGTTCTATGTCCACATTCATGCCAAATTGGGTTTGCTGAACTATAGACAACTGAATAAAGAAAGTAAAAAAGAAGAAACCACCAAGTGCTCCAAAAAAGGAAACTTAAATATCCAAATAAAAAAAGTGATGCGAAAAACAGTGCAACATGTTTGCTTGCTTGCCAGTTAGATCTCTTAGATAATTGTTTAAGAACCTTTCGATCTATTTCAGGATAAAACCAGTCATTACCAAATTTCATATTTTTTATTTAGACGATTTTGTATGCAATTCAACTACTTTGGAATTTATCTCAATCATTGCATTTGTGAGATCAGTATGAAAATTTTCATAAGGGTCCATAAAGCCATTTTCGTTACTTGATACATCACCCCTTTCTGCAGTATCCCATTGTTCAAGTATGCCACAGTGATGCCACCCAATCATATAATTTTTTTTCATCATATTTTTTAAACTTGATTTATACTTAGAGGCAACATCCTTAATATTTTTAGAACCTGTCCACCAACCTTTTACTTTTAGTTTTTTTTGTTCATTACGAATAAAAGCAAAACTACCATCTCCATTAAAAATTGGTTTTCCAGTTTTTTTGTATAACCAATCAGTTATTTTAGTGTCTTTTGAAAAAAGATTATAAGACTGAATTACTACAACATCTACATAGTTTTTAAGAGGATCTATTAACCAACTATGGTATGAATCTATCATACTTTTATCAGCTAAAATTAAATGATTTTGATCATATTTTTTTATAGTTTGATAATGTAATTGATACCATTTAGTTGCTATTATTTTCATAAAACTAATCATATCACTTTTAGCTCTTCTTTTTACTTTTGGATTAAACCAATTATGGTTTCTCAATAAATTTTCCCACGTAACATTATAAGCTGATTTTTTTTTATCAAATCCCCATATTTCAGCAGCTTCGTTAGGGGAATCATAATTTTTTTTGAGTAAATTAATCCATTGTTTTTTACCTTCGTTATGTGCACCAAGTTTTAAAATAGTATTTAGCCAAGGATAAATCATAATATTATTTTTATTCTTTTTTTGCTCATCTTTGTCTAAAATCCAATAGGGCACATCAGTGTACATATATCCTAATAAATTAGGATTTTTTTTATGTACTTCACAATATTTTTTTATTTTATTTTCTAAGTGGTTTTTAAATTCTAGAGAAAAAACATCTGGCATTGGACTTTCACCATTGTCAAATCTCCATTTTGATAGTGGAGATGTTTCGAATGCACAAATATAAAATATTTTTTCAAAATATAATTTATGATTAATAGATTCATGAGTATGTTTGCCAAAAGTATTAAATTTTAATTCCTTACAATAAGAAATTTGTTGATCTATCCATTTTTTTGCAGCATTACTTTTAGTATCAAACTTTCCATTTCCATCTATAATATTTTTACCATATTTATTTTGAGTAAATTTTTTATTGTATGGCGCTAACCAAAGATGTGGCTCAATATGGTTAACTCCAAGACTTATAAATTTTTTTCCATCAGGATCAATAAACCACCAACTACCATTTATTTTTTTAACTTTGATAAATTTTTTTTTATTTTTCATAATGTTACTTGAAACAAATAATGAAGAAAATTTTTATAAAATAATAAAATGTATTGTGATTAAAAAAAATGTAAATGTACAGTACTAAATACATGTATATTTAACCGATATTTTTATTCTTTATCTTAATTAATAATCAAAAAAAATAAATATCTTTAAAAATAACTGAAAATACAATAATTTATTTATAAATATGAAAGCATTAGTATTAGAGAAAAAATTAGAACTAAATTTAAGAGATATTAATCTTCCAACAGAAATAGGTCCAGATGATGTGAAAATTAAAATGCATACTGTCGGTATTTGTGGGTCAGATATTCATTATTATGAACATGGAAAAATAGGACAGTGGAAAGTAAATGCCCCAATGGTTTTAGGTCATGAAGGTGCAG
>CAZNQF010000092.1:7273-7492 GCA_964575125.1 uncultured bacterium | reverse complement strand
CAAAGGCCGAAACAGAAAATATTAGTGCAATTTAAAGAGGAGCATTACTAGAAAATGTTTTTTATGATAAAAAAAATGGGATCATTGATTATAATGATGATTCAAAAACAGAGAACACTCGTGTTTCGTATCCAATTCATTATATTAAAAATTCTTTATCTGCAAAGGGAAATCCAAGTAGAGCTGCTCACCCCAAAACAATCTTATTTCTTACCTGTG
>CAZNQF010000092.1:5414-7156 GCA_964575125.1 uncultured bacterium | reverse complement strand
CCTTCATCCCAATGTATATGCTAAATTGCTCAAGAAAAAAATGACAAATTATCAGGTCAAGGTCTACTTGGTCAATACAGGATGGGTGGGAGCTAGTGCATTATCTGGGCAGAAGAGAATTAGTTTACCACTTACAAGAAAAATAATTCATGGTATTTTAGATGGTTCTATTGAAGATGCACCGATGGGTAAAGACCCATTTTTTGGATTTGATGTTCCAACTGATTTTAATGAAATGGATTCCTCATTTTTAGTGCCTATGGAGGCATGGAATGACAAAGATGAATACAATAGATCAGCAAAATCACTAGTTGAAAAATTTCAAAATAACTTCTCACAATATGATAAATACGATTCTAGCATTCGAACAGGTGGACCTATTATTTAATATTACAAAAGAAAGGAAAAAAAATGAATATTGAATTTACTGCAAGACATTTTCATGTTCCAGATAGTGTGAAAGATTATGCGATAGAAGAAGTGTCCAAACTTAAAAAGTATAATTCCAGGGCAATTAAATGCCAAGTGATATTAATGCATGAGAATAATCAGTTCACTACTGAGTTAAATTTATCAATTCCCCGGAAAAAATTAAATGTAAAAGATACAACAGATAATTTGACAAAGTCTATTGATCGTGCTGTAAAAAAAATGATTCAAAGAATTTCCAGATTAAAAACAAAAAAGAGAACCATCAATTGAACCTAAATCCGATCAATATTCGTAATCTACTAAAGAATAATATTTTATTTTGATGAGAAACTAAAAAATTATTAAAATTAACCGGTCGTGATTTGAGCCATATTGCTACGACCTAAAATAATGGTGCTAAAAAGGCGGAGACCTCCAAAATAGTGCTGGGGGTTTTTTTATATCAAAAACTATTAACATTGGATATATAGTAAAAAATATGATTAAATCTTTATTAAAAGAAAAAATTTTGGTTTTGGATGGTGCGATGGGAACCATGGTACAATCCTATAATCTTTCCGATAAAGATTTTCGAGGAAATCAATTCGAAAAGATTTCAACTGACTTGAAAGGTAATAATGACATTTTATGTCTTACTCAACCGCAAATAATTAAAGAAATACATTGTTCATATTTTAAGGCGGGTGCGGATATCGTTGAGACCAATACTTTCAATGCAAACCGTATTTCTCAATTAGATTATGGTTTAGAAAATTTAGTATATGAAATAAATGTTTCGGCAGCTGAAATTGCCAAATCTTCTTCATTAGAGTTCTCAGATAAACCTCGTTTTGTAGCTGGAGCTCTTGGCCCTACAAATCGTACAGCTTCCATGAGTCCAGATGTTAGCAATCCAGGATATAGAAATATTTCATTTGATGACCTTGTAAGTGCTTACAGTGAACAAGCAAAAGGTTTAATGGATGGTGGTGTAGATTTGTTTTTGGTTGAAACAATTTTTGATACGTTAAACTGCAAAGCCGCAATATTTGCATTGCTAAATCTTTTTGAAGATAGAAAAAAAGAGATTCCTATTTTTTTATCCGGAACTATTACAGATGCAAGCGGAAGGACTTTATCTGGACAAACCGTAGAAGCATTTTGGTATTCAGTACGTCATGCGAATCCGGTAGCAATTGGATTGAACTGTGCTTTAGGAGCTAAGGAAATTCGTCCATGGTTATCAGAGTTATCTAAAATCGCTGATATCCCTGTATTCATTTATCCAAATGCAGGTCTACCAAATGAAATGGGTGAATATGATGATAGTC
>CAZNQF010000092.1:2690-5301 GCA_964575125.1 uncultured bacterium | reverse complement strand
TATCAAATGCAGTAAAAAATATAAAACCCAGACAAATGCCTACTATAGAACCCTTTACAAAACTTAGTGGACTAGAACCTGTTACAATAAGACCTGAGAGTAATTTTATTAATATAGGTGAAAGAACTAATATAACAGGCTCATCAAAATTCAAGAGTTTGATATTAAAAGAGCAGTATGAAGAAGCTTTATCTGTTGCACGTCACCAGATTGAGAACGGTGCGCAAATTCTTGATATTAATATGGATGAAGGTTTATTGGACTCAAGATATGCAATGGAAATATTTTTGAGATTAATTGCTACAGAACCTGCCTTTGCTAAGATTCCTATAATGGTAGATTCATCTAAATGGTCTATTTTGGAAACGGGGCTAAAGAATATTCAGGGTAAGGGTATTGTAAATTCTATATCTTTAAAAGAAGGAAAAGATGAATTTATTTTTCAAGCGAAACAAATATTGAAATATGGGGCTGCAGTTATTGTTATGGCCTTTGACGAAAGGGGACAAGCGGATACTTATGAACAAAAAATTGAGATATGTACAAGAGCATATGATATCTTAGTTAATCAAGTTGGATTTCAACCGGAGGATATTATTTTTGACCCAAATATTTTTGCTATTGCAACAGGTATTGAGGAACATAATGAATACGGTAAATCTTTTATTGAAGCGACTAAGAAAATTAAAGAAAAATTTCCTAGGGTTCATATAAGCGGTGGAGTAAGCAATTTATCTTTCTCATTTAGAGGTAATAATCCATTAAGAGAAGCAATGCATTCATGTTTTCTTTATCACGCAGTACAAGCAGGAATGGACATGGGAATCGTAAATGCAGGACAGTTAATGGTTTATGATGAAATTGAACCCAAGTTGAGAGATTCTATCGTAGATGTATTATTTAATAGAACGTAAAATGCCACTGAAGTTTTGACTGAAATGGCGAATTCAGTGAAGGGAAAAAAGAAGAAGAAATCCAAAAATTTATCTTGGAGAAAAAAACCTGTAAATGAACGGTTATCTTTTGCATTGGTTGAAGGAATATCTGACTATATCTATGAAGATGTGGAAGAATCAAGACAGAATTATAAAAGTCCTATTAGAGTTATTGAAGGTCCATTAATGGATGGAATGAATAGAGTGGGTGATTTATTTGGTTCTGGAAGAATGTTTCTACCACAAGTTGTTAAATCTGCAAGAGTTATGAAAAAAGCTGTTGCTTGTCTTATACCATATATTGAAAAAGAAAAACGGGATGCTGGGATTAGTTATTTATCAAAAGGAAAAATACTTATTGCCACTGTTAAAGGTGATGTTCATGATATTGGTAAAAATATTGTTGGGGATGTTTTGGGGTGTAATAATTTTGAAGTAATTGATCTGGGTGTTATGGCCCCAGCAGATAAGATTATATCAACTGCGATTAATGAAAGTGTTGATATAATTGGGCTATCTGGACTTATTACACCTAGCTTGGATGAAATGGTGTATGTTGCGTCAGAGATGAATCGATTAAATTTAACGGTTCCACTATTGATTGGAGGAGCAACAACGAGCAAGAAACATACGGCTATTAAAATTGATCAAAAATATTCAGGTCCAGTTATGCATGTTTTAGATGCATCAAAATGTGTTGGAATAGTATCAAAACTTTTTAAAGAAGAGGAAAAAGGTCCTCTCCTTAAAAAAACAGAAAATGAATTTGGGACCATAAGAAATAAACACAATCAAAATTCTAAAAATTTGAAAAGATTATCTTTGGAGGAAGCCCGAAAAAGAAAATTTAAAATTAAATGGAAATCTTATAATCCTCCTGAGCCAAAGAAGGAAGGGTTAACGGTGTTAAAAAATTATTCATTGGATGAGATTAAAAACTATATCGACTGGTCCCCACTTTTCCATGCTTTTGAACTAAAAGGGAAATATCCAAAAATTCTAAAACACCCAAAATATGGAAATGAGGCTGAAAAATTATTAAGAGACGGAAAAGAGTTATTGTCCCAAATTATATCAGAAAAAAGCTTAAGAGCAAATTGCGCATTTGGTTTGTTCTCCGCAAAATCAAAAAATGAAAGTGTGATAACAAAAAATATAAAATTTAATTTTCCACGTCAGTTAATAGATAAAGGGGTTGAGAAAATAAATTACTGTTTATCTGATTTCATCTCACCTTTGAAAGATTGGATAGGTGTTTTTGCAGTTACATCAGGAATAGGTTTAGATGAATTAGTAAATTCATATGAAAAACAAAATGATATTTACAATTCAATTTTAGCTAAGGTTTTGGCCGACAGGTTAGCCGAAGCTTTTGCCGAGCATCTTCATGAAAGAATTCGGAAAGAATTTTGGGGATATGCCGAAAGTGAAATTTATAATAATGTAGATCTCATTAAAGAAAAGTATATTGGAATTAGACCTGCACCGGGTTATCCTGCGTGTCCGAATCATACAGAGAAAGATAAGATTTGGGATATCTTAGATGTAGAGAAAAATACAGATATTCAACTAACTGAGTCCCGTGCGATGTTTCCCGCTGCGTCTGTGTGTGGATGGTATTTTTCACACCCAGCCTCATGCTACTTTAGCACTTTAACCAATTAATAAAATTAAAT
>CAZNQF010000092.1:0-2624 GCA_964575125.1 uncultured bacterium | reverse complement strand
AGTGAGTTATGAAATTCTTCCTCCTAGAGAAAAGGATGGGACACTAAATTCATATGCAGAAACCATTAGCTCTCTGCTATCACAAACTCATATAGATGCAATTAATATTCCTGAAGTGAGGGATGAAGAAGGCAGAGGTAGCCGACCTGTAAAAAATCTTGTTCGAGCTGAACCACGTGAATTCGGACGACTTTTACAAGATATTGTGGGAATAGAGACAATAATAAATAGGGTTGTTGTTCACAGACCTATTGAAGAACAAATGAGGTGGTTTGAAGAAACCAATAAAATATATGAAATTGAGAATGTGATTATTGTGGGAGGAGAAACAGGTTCAATTGATTATCCCGGACCTTCAGTAAATGAAGCTTTAAATCAAATTAATATAGATTTTAATTTAAAAGGTGGAGATATTTTTTGTGGTGGGATTACTATTCCAAGTAGGAATAATGAATCAGAAAAAGTAATCAAAAAAAGTAAAAATGGATCTGAATTTTTCACAACTCAAGTTTTGTACGACTCAACTCAAATGACAAAAATGATATCTCGATATGAAAAAAGATGTAAAAAATTGGATACATTCCCCAGACGAATATTGCTAAGTTTTGCTCCTGTTTCTTCTAAAAGGAATATAGAATTTCTGAAATGGCTTGGGGTTGAAATTCCTGATAATACAGAACAATATTTAATTGGTAGACCTGGTTCGATGACAGATAGATCCTTAGATGTGGCTATTGAAGTCTTAAATGATACGTTAAATTTTATAATTGAAAATAAATTAGCGGTTCCTATCGGTTTGAATGTGGAACATATAATGTCTTATAATTTTCAGGCGTCAGTAGAAATGTTACAGGAGTTAGCACGAATTTATCGTGAATTTTGCATTAAATCTGAACTTTATTAGTGCTTATAAAGGATGTTAGAATTATGGTAAACTTATTATTAGTTTTTAATAGTATTTTTATTAAAATCACAAATTATTTATAAAGAGGATATTGATGTCTACATATTTATTCACATCTGAATCAGTTACGGAAGGTCATCCGGACAAAGTCTGTGATGCTATTTCAGATGCTATTGTTGATGATTTACTAGAAAAAGATAATGATTCAAGAATAGCATGCGAGACCCTTGCAACCAAGGGCATGGTTGTGGTTTCCGGAGAAGTAACCTCTTCTGGTTTCACTGAGGTAGAAAAAGTAGTAAAAGATACCATAAGGGAGATAGGATATAACAAAGAAAACAGTGGGGTGGATGAAAATGATGTTACAATTATTTCAAAACTTCATGAACAAAGTACAGAGATTTCTCAGGGAGTTGATGCAGATGATATCAGCGAACAGGGAGCAGGAGACCAAGGTCTTATGTTTGGTTTTGCCTGTAATGAAACACCTGAGCTCATGCCATTGCCTATTCACATTTCACATAGATTAACAGAAAAATTAGCTAAATGCAGAAAAAATGAATCTTTGCCATGGTTGAGACCTGATGGTAAATCTCAGGTGTCTATTGAATACAATAGCGGGAAACCGATTTCAGTGAAAAAGGTAGTGGTAGCTACTCAGCACGATAGCCTATTGGAGCAATACGGAACAGAAGATAAAGAACTGGAGTTTGTGAAATCCGAGGTAATAGGAAATATAATAAATCCAGTACTAGAAAAATATGATCTTCCAAATAACAGAGAATTTATTGTAAATGGAACCGGTCGGTTTGTATATGGTGGTCCTGCAGCAGATACAGGATTAACAGGAAGAAAAATTATTGTGGATACATATGGCGGATATGCTCCACATGGTGGAGGAGCTTTCTCTGGGAAAGACCCTTCAAAAGTTGATAGAAGTGCAACCTATATGGCTCGGTATATTGCAAAAAATATTGTTGCTGCGAAAATGGCGGACAAATGTGAGGTTCAGTTATCTTACGGAATAGGAGTGGCAGAACCGACATCTTTCTATGTAAAGACGTTTGGAACAGGAAAACTGGATGATGCATCACTTACCAAGATTTCAAGAGATGTGTTTCCCCTTCGCCCTGGTGAAATTATTCAACATTTAGACTTAAAAAAACCGCGGTATAGAAAAACTGCTGCATATGGACATTTTGGACGTGAATTAGATTTGTTCACTTGGGAAAAAACGGATATGATTGAAGAACTTCAATCAAAGAGCTAAGAGGATTTTATGACTGAAACGATCACACAAAAATTAACTGATTCATTACCTTATAAAATTAAAGATATAGGTTTAGCTGAAGCAGGAAGAAAATCCATAGAAATTTCAGAGAAAGAAATGCCGGGACTTATGACAACCCGTAAAAAATATGGTCCTGAGAAACCTCTTAAAGGGAAGAAAATTACCGGTTCCCTTCATATGACAGTTGAAACAGCAATCTTGATTGAATCTTTGGTTGAGTTGGGAGCAGATGTTCGCTGGGCAAGTTGTAATATTTTTTCAACACAGGACCATGCAGCGGCAGCTATTGCCAAATCTGGTGTACCGGTATACGCATGGAAAGGAGAATCCCTGGAGGAATATTGGTGGTGCACACTTCAGGCATTGACATTCCCCGATGGCTCAGGTCCGGACCTTATCGTGGATGATGGTGGTGATGCCACCTTATTG
>CAZNQF010000091.1:0-7524 GCA_964575125.1 uncultured bacterium | reverse complement strand
CTTTTTTTTCAACTACATCCTCAGTTTCTTCCAAAATTTCTTCTTTTACTTCAGCGGTATCTGTAATATCCGACTCATCGGATTGTACTTTGATTTCTTCTGTAACAGTTTCTACTTTTTTTTCTAAATCTTCGGCAACTGTCTCTTCTTTATTTTCTTGTGATTTCAATGATTCTATTTTTTTATTTGAGTCTACATGTTTTATTGTTTCAACTGTTTGATTTTCTTCTATGTTATCTTTGGCTGATATAATTCCATCAGAAATGGTAGAAATAATAAGTTGGATTGTACGAATAGAATCATCATTAGCCGGATTAGGATAATCTATAGGACGTGGATCTGTATTTGAATCAACAATTGCAACTATTGGGATTTCTAATATTTTTGCTTCTTTAACTGCGGTTGATTCATGATTAGCATCCACAATCACTATCACATCGGGAAGCCTCCTCATATCTTTAATCCCTCGGTGTTGATCAGATAGTTTAATACGTTCCCGATTTAACATTTGTATTTCTTTTTTTGTTAAATTATCGTAAATACTTGAACCTTCTTTTTCTAACATTTGAAGCCGTTTAATGCTTTTCTTGATTGTCGAAAAATTTGTTAAAGTACCACCAAGCCATCGCTCAACCACATATAACATTCTACATCTGTCAGCCTCTTGTTGATTAATATCTTTTGCTTGCTTTTTTGTTCCTAAATACAACTGAGTTGCATCTAAGTTTTTAACAGTTTCTTCCAGATTAATGATATGTACACCGTTTTTTACCATTAAAACATAAGGTTCATAAAATGGATTCCACCTACTTGTAACGTGACCGAAATGAGCTCCGGTTTTTAATAAATCATCAAATTTTATATCAGCCATAATATTACCTTTTTGAAAACTGAAACCGTTTTCTAGCACCAGGTTGACCATATTTTTTACGTTCTACACGTCTGGAATCTCTGGTTAAAAATCCTCCTGCTCTCAATTCTTTTCTAAAATCTTCATTAACTTGTACCAAAGCACGAGCGATCCCAAGTCTTAATGCACCCGCTTGTCCGGTAAGTCCTCCTCCTTTAACTTGAGCTTTTATATCATAGCTCTCCAAAGAGTCCAGAGCGCTTAGGGGTTGAGTAACTACCATAGCGAGAGGTCCCCTACATAAATAATCATTAAAAGAACGACCATTAACGATTATTTTTCCTTTTCCCGGCTCCATATAAACTCTAGCTATTGAACTTTTTCGTCTTCCAGTTCCGTAATAAATTGTTTTTGTCATCTATAATTCCAATACTTTTGGTTCTTGAGCCTGATGAGGATGATCATTACCAACATATATTTTAAGATGGCCCATGATTTTTCTTCCCAATTTGTTATGAGGTAACATCCCTTTCACCGCATTTTTAACAATCCTCTCAGGGTGTTTTTTTCGCATTAATTGAAGATTTGTGAATGATTTTGCCCCGGGATATCCTGAATGTCTAAAATATTCTTTATTTTTTTCTTTATTTCCTGTCACCCGTATTTTTTCAGCATTGACCACAACAACACAATCACCCATATCCATATGTGGAGTAAAATCAGGTTTATGTTTTCCACGCAAGATTTGCGCAATACGGCTTGCAAATCGACCTAACACCTGTCCGTCCGCATCAGCTACCCACCAATTATGGTTAACTTCTGATTGTTTAATTGATTTGGTTATTTTCATAATTATGATATCGTTTAAAGCCTGTAAACATAGTACTTTTTTCTAAAAAGTGTCAACTATGAATACAAATTGTATTTATATATTTTAACTATTAATTTTAATCACTTAATTGTGACATGTACCCATTCGAAAAACAAGCAACTATTTTACCTAGTAATGATTCCCCGATAAAAGGACTGTTCTTAGATTTTGATAATATATCATTCTTTCTAAAAACCCATTCTTTCTTTGTATCAATTATTGTCACTTCTGCTGATACCCCTATTTTAAAAAGATCTGCCTCAAACCCCATTATTTTTCTCGGATGACTTGTAATAAGACATAAAATATCCATCAGTTCCATTTGATTTTTTAATATTTTGTTTATCGCACCAAAACAAGATTCTAAACCAATCATTCCAAATGGAGCTTCATTGAAATCTGCTTCTTTTTCTTCAATTGTATGAGGAGCATGGTCTGTGGCAACGCAAGAGATGACTCCTTGTTTTACAGCAGAAATTAGCGACTTTCTATCTTTTTCAGTACGAATTGGTGGGGCAACTTTGAAAGATGTATCAAATGAACGCAATACTTCATGATTAAAATAAAGATGATGGGGAGTCACTTCTGATGATATAGCTTTAGAAGAATTTAAAGATTTTTTAATATGATTTAAGCTTTTCTCAGCCGATAGATGGGGAACATGCAAATGTGTACCTGTTAGTAAACTGATTTCCAAATCCCGGTTCACCATGGATGATTCTGCTATATCCGGATTACCCACCAATCCTAACTCTGTAGAGACAGTTCCCTCATGCATGACTCCGTTTTTTCTTATACATGTATCTTCTGCATGGTTTATAATTGGCACTCCAAACATTTTTGCATATTCGCAGGCCAATCGAAAAACCTGTCCATCAGACACAGGATGTCCATCATCGCTGAATGCGACAGCGCCTGCATCTAACATTTCTCCCATTTCAGTTATTTCCTTACCCATTTGACCTTTCGTAATAGCTCCAATTGGATGAATATGAACAGGAAGAGATTTAGATTTTTCTAATATAAATCGGATGGCTTCCGGTGTATCTAACGGTGGATTGGTGTTTGGCATTACACACACGCGGGTGAACCCACCTGACATGGCAGCCGAGCTCCCTGTTTTCAGTGTCTCCTTATCCTCACGTCCAGGCTCTCGAAAATGGACATGGACATCACAAAAACCATGGGTAATTACTTTTCCGGAACAATCTATAGATGGGATATCCTGTGGTGGATCTTTTTTTATTAATGCTTCAATTTTTCCGTTTTTAATTAAGATGTGACCATTAAAAAAATTTTTATTGAAGGGATCTATCACTTTCCCATTTTTTAATAAAATTGTTTTGGGTTGTTTTTTAATCTTCATTTTGATTCCATTGATTTGGCCTCTTTAGACATTTTTTTTCCTAATAGCAAATACAAAATTGCCATTCTAGAGGCCACTCCATTTAACACTTGGTTTAATATTATAGCATAATCTCCATCTGCTACATCACAGTCAATTTCAATACCTCTGATCATTGGACCGGGATGCATAACTATAATTTTCTTATTGTGGTTTTTCATCCTTTCCGAAGTAATTCCGAACAGAGACCGATACTCTCTCACTGATGGAATTAGCTTTTGCCCCATACGTTCCATTTGAAGACGTAGCACAATAATCGCGTCTGCCCAATCAATCACCTCATCCTATGCATGTGAAGTTTTTGCAGGCAGAATATCAACATAAAGTGGAAGCAGAGTAGGTGGACCACACAGTGTTACCTCGGCACCCATTGTTGAAAGACCATAGATATTACTCCTAGCAACTCTGCTGTGGGCAATATCACCAACAATCCCAATTTTTAATCCTTTCAGTGAACCGAATTGTTCATGAAGGCTCATCATATCCAAAATTGCCTGAGTAGGATGCTCGTGCATTCCGTCGCCAGCATTTATAACTACAGCATCAATAAATTCAGTCAATTTCAAAGCAGACCCCGGACATGGATGACGCATCACAACCGCATCAATTTTCATAGCTTCTAAATTTTGAACAGTGTCTTTGAACGATTCACCTTTTTTTAAACTGCTACCTGAGCTAGAAAAATTTACACTATCAGCACTAAGCCTTTTTTGTGCAAATTCATAACTAATGCGGGTTCGTGTTGAATTTTCAAAAACTAGATTCACAATTGTGTGGCCCTGGAGAGAAGGTACCTTTTTTATAGGTCTTTCCAAAACTTCCCTAAACTGAAATGCGGTATCAATGATTGTTTGGATATCTTCACCGGGATAATCTTGCAATCCAAGCAAATGACGATTGTTAAGCATTATTTTCTACCTCTGAAAATCGCAAAAGCTCAACTAAATCTTTTTTGTCAACTTCTCGCAATAAAACATTTACATGTTCTCCATCATTGGTTGGGATATTTTTTCCAACATAATCTGCTTTAATCGGCATTTCTCTGTGGCCACGATCTACCAAAACTAACAACTGAATTTTTGATGGTCTGCCGAAGGAAAGGATTTCATCTATAGCTGCCCTAATAGTTCGACCTGTATAAAGTACATCATCCACTAGAATAACTGTTTTTTTATCCAGACTGAAAGTTATATCAGTTGCTTTGACTTGAGGAACCACCAACCGTTCCATAAAATCATCTCTGTGAAACGATATGTTAACAGTACCTAAGTTCACTTCCTTTGAAGTTATCTCTCTAATTTTATCTTTAATTCGATAAGCAAGAGGTTCTCCACGCGATAAAATTCCGATAAGGACAATATCATCAGGGTTTTCGTTTTTTTCTACAATTTCATGCGTTAAACGATGTACCATCCCTATAATGTCTGTTTTATCCAAAAGCTTGGTTGTTGATTTTACTTTCATATTTTTTCCTATAAAAAAACCTCCGGGCAGAATGAATTATTTTCATTCCCTCTTTACGGAGGTTAATCTTCTGCCCTTACTATCTCACTGGATAAGTTTAAAGGAGTATATCACTCGGAATTTACATATGAAAATCAATTTGAAATTAAAATTTAGAAAAAACTATTATTTTATGATGTATTATACTTGGGATTATTAAAAACATTTAAAACATTATGGATGGCTTGCTTATTAGTTAATTGGGAGACATCAATTATTAAATCAATTTTTTCTTTTTTGAACCATTGAATTTGTCTTCGAGCATACTGTCTTGTTTTAATAACAATATTTTCTATTAATGTATTCATTGAAATTTCATCATTCAAATATTGTTGAATCTCTCTGTAACCGATAGAGTCTAATGCTGGAAATAATTTTTTAGATTTTTCCTGTTTTTTAAGTAAAGTTTTCACCTCATCAATCCAACCGTTTTTGAGCATAAATTTTGTACGTTCTACAATTTTTTTATTGAGAAGATCTTTATTCTCTACAAGGAAAATTGTACATAGTTTAAGAATGTTTTTTGAAGTTTTTTTCTGCTGTTTATAGTGCTCCGATGGTGTTTTCCCTGTTACCTCATATATCTCTAATGCCCTTACCAACCTTTTTTTATTATTAATGTGAACCTTATCTACATAGACAGGGTCAACGGATCGTAATCTATTCAATAATTTTTGAGAATCAGAATCATATTCCATGCTCAACCGATTTCTCAAAGAAATATTTGTAACGCTACCTTCAAAAATTCCTTTGGACAGTGCACGAAAATAGAGCCCTGCGCCTCCACAAATAATTGGGATTTTATCCTGAGATTTAATATCGTCAACTTTTTCCAAAACTAGTTTTGCATATTCCCCCGCTGATATGCGTTCGGAAGGATTTCGGAAACCAATCAAATGATGAACAATCCCTTCCCTTTCTTCTTCCGTGGGCTGTGCTGTACCAATCTCCATACATTGATAAAGTTGCCGGGAATCCAATCCGATTATTTCTCCATTTAATTGTTTGGCAATAGAAATAGCTACAGCTGTTTTACCAACGGCAGTGGGTCCAACGATAGTTAAAATTTTTTCCATAATAGTGAGCTAATACAATAGAAACTCTTAATCTACCAAAAGAGTTATTTGTTATTTTTTTCTTATTTGAATCCCTAGCTCTTTAAGTTGCTTTTCGCTTACACGGCTCGGGGAGTTCTCCATGAGAGCAGAAGCAGATGTGGTTTTTGGGAAAGCGATCACATCGCGAATATTATCTGTTCCAGCTAAGAGCATGACCAAACGATCAAACCCGAAAGCAATACCACCATGGGGAGGCGTACCATATTTCAAGGCCTCCAATAAAAAACCAAACTATTCTTTTGCTTCTTCATCATTCATACCTAACAGTGAAAATACTTTTTTCTGAATTTTTTGATGATGAATTCGTATGGAACCTCCTGCAATTTCGTAGCCATTCATTGTGAGGTCATAAGCTCTAGCTTTCAATGATTCAGGACTTGAGTCCATCTCCTCAACATCTTGAGTTGAGGGAGATGTGAACGGATGATGAAGAAATGTCAGATTTCCTGTTTCTTCATCGATTTCGAACATGGGAAAATCAGTAACCCACAAGGGTTTAAATTCATTCTTGTCTGCTAATTTCTCACGTTTGGCAATTTCAACACGTAATCCACCCAAGGACTTTAGAACTGTTGTTTTATTATCTCCAATGAGGAATAAAATATCGTTATCTTTTATTACCAAGGAAGTACACATTTCTCCTTGAAGTTCTTCTGAAAAAAACTTAGAAATCCCTCCGGACAGTAAACCATTTTCTCCCTTCATCCATGCCAATCCTTTGGCATTATATTTTTTAACAAATTCAGTCAATTCATCAATTATTTTTCTTGAATATTTTGCTCCTCCTTCAACAACGATTCCTTTTACCACTGCCGCTGATTTAAAGGCATTAAATTCTGATGAGTCTGTAAATGCTTTAACATCCTGTAGTTTTAATTCATACCGCAAATCTGGTTTGTCCGTACCATAGTTCTCCCATGCATCTTCCCACGTCATTCTGGGAAACGGATTGGGTAATTCAACTCCTCTTACTTTTGTAAACACATGCCGGGTTAATCCACCAAAATTTGAAAAAATATCTTCTTCATCAACAAATGACATTTCTAAATCGATTTGCGTGAATTCAGGCTGTCTATCTGCCCTTAAATCTTCATCTCTAAAGCACTTCACTATTTGAAAATATCTATCAAATCCACTAATCATTAGAATCTGCTTATAAATTTGTGGTGATTGGGGAAGGGCATAAAATTTACCATTATGAACCCGACTTGGGACAAGGTAATCCCTCGCACCTTCTGGAGTAGATTTCATCAACATAGGAGTTTCTACCTCTACAAAATTATTATCAGATAAATATTGGCGGGTAGCCTGATAAGCTTCATGCCTAATCAAAATATTTTTCTGAAGTTCATCCATACGAAGCTCAAGATAGCGATATTTCAATCGCAGATCTTCTTCTGCGCTTTCCCGGTCAGATAAAACAAAAGGAAGGGGCTCAGATTCATTCAATATTATCAATTCAGAAACATTCACTTCAATGTCGCCCGTAGCTAAATTTGGGTTAGCAGATTGTCTTTCTAAAACATTTCCTTTTATACTTAGGACATCCTCCATGGATAATTTTTTTGCTAAATCAAAATCCCCTTTGTAAAAATCGGAATTTATCAGTATTTGTGTTTAGCCGTACCTGTCCCTCAAATCCACAAAAATAACCTGTCCATGTAGACGTACTTTATTTACCCAACCATTCATGGAAACCTGATTCCCAATGTTAGATTTCCGAAGTTCTCCGCATGTATGAGTTCTCATTAAACCGTTCATTTCACTTTCCATTGTT
>CAZNQF010000090.1:5762-7628 GCA_964575125.1 uncultured bacterium | reverse complement strand
GTGCGATGAAACAAACATTTGAAGATGAATTTGGAGAGGAGTATTACAAGGAGGTCCACCTTGCAATGTTGTCCGGAGACATTGTGGACTATGGCCACACCGTAGGTCAATTCTCAAATATGTTTTTTGACCCAATCGCACAGGTTAGCGGACACCTACCGTACATGACTGTTGCTGGAAACCATGAGGTGGAAGCGCCCACATTTTACAATTATTTAAAATATGAGGATATCGCTGGATGGGAAGGGGAACGATATTTTTCATTTTATGTTGGTCCGGTTTTATTTATTGGACTAAATAGTAATGTGCAGGGTAGCACACAGATAAACTGGCTTGAGGACCTCCTTGAAACTGCTCAAAATGACGATGCAGTAAAATTTATTTTTGCATCTTTGCATCATCCCGGACGAAGTGAGAGCTGGCCAGATGGAAATACATCTTGGGTGCAAAATCAGGTAATTCCATTGTTATCATCCTACAATAAAGTAGAACAGCTCTCCTATGGTCACACCCATTCCTTTGAGCGGGGTGCAGTAATGGATGGAAATCTTCGACTCATGTGCTTCGGTGGAGGTGGTGGATATTTGGATCGTTGGGGAATGTATTCCAACCAAACTGATTATCCAGAATTTCACCGATCTCATGATTATCACGGGTACGCTGTTTTTGATGTAGACTGTGAAAATAACTCCTATACCGCTACTGCCTATAGCATGGGTAATTCCGATGTTCCGATGAATAATGAGATTTTTGATACTTGGTTTCGAGATAGGAATGCTTTCCCTCCGGAAACGCCTCAGACACTTTATCCTAACGAAAATGCAGGAGATATTAATGGTCGATTGGTGGCATCACCCTATATTGGAGAAAATGATATTATGAGTTTCCATTTTCAGGTTAGGGATGAGGGAGACCCGTGGACCCATTCTATCATTGACTCAAAGCGTGACTTGGAGAATGTATATTATGATACGGGACCACCGAACTTTGAGCCCATTGATTTAAATGAAGGAATTGACTTGAGACGATTTGAGATCTCTGGCGGAGCACTTCAAGCTAATCAAGATTATGAATGGAGGGTGAGATATAGAGACCAGAATTTACTTTGGTCGGAATGGTCAAGCTCTCAATTATTTAATCCTGAACAGTTGGGGAACAGCGCAGAGTTCACGTCTGATGTAACTGAGGGTGATACACCCTTTGAAGTCTATTTTACGGATTTGTCAACGGGTGATCCTTTATCTTGGGAGTGGGATTTTGATTTGGATGGAACTATTGACAGTTTTGAAAGGGACCCTGCTTGGATATACACTCAAGGGGGTACATATTCGGTCACACTAACCGTTCACTTTCAGGGTGAAACTGATTCAATCACTAAACAAAATTTTATTAATGCCGGACAATTTGTGGAGTTTGAGATTAGCTATAATCAAGATTGGAATATGATAAGTATGCCTCTCGAAACTGATAACTCGAACTATCAAATTTTGTTTCCGGAATCCGTTGAAGCTACTTTGTTTAAATTTGGTCAGGGGTATGAAAACGTTCAGAATTTTATTCCTGGGGTTGGTTATTGGTTAAGATTCTATAATTCAGGGTTCTCACTTGTGGATGGATATGCTGTCCCAGATTTAGCGTTAACTCTAATGGAGAATTGGAACCTTATTTCTGGTAATTCGACTGAAATCTCAGTTACTTCTATCATTGATCCAGGAGGAATTATTATTCCAAACACATTTTATTTTTTTGATGATGGCTATGTAAATGCAGAGACCCTTGTTCCCGGAAAATCCTACTGGATGCGGGCTTCGGAACCCGGTACCATTATTATCTCAAATTCTGTTCTGGGAAGGAAAAGTCAAAGTG
>CAZNQF010000090.1:0-5698 GCA_964575125.1 uncultured bacterium | reverse complement strand
TTATATTTTGGGAATAAAATTTCAGTAAATAACCTGTTGAGTTACAGTCTCCCGCCTAAACCTCCTGTGCCTTCCGCTGACGTTCGATTTTATGGAGACACCAAAGTTTGTACATCGGATGAATGTGTAATTGAGATGATTAATGATGGCAGTCCGTTTACGTTTAACATCAATATCATTGATGGTAAAAGTTGGGAGTTAGTTCCTGTTGTTTTGGGTGAAACCGATTGGAGTAGCTCAATCTTATTATCTAACCAAGGACAAATTACTTTACATGAAAAGGTTGAGCGATGGATTTTAAAAAAAACCACATCAATCTCAATACCTATGGTATATACGTTACATCCTGCTTATCCAAATCCGTTAAATCCGATTACAACTATTCGGTATGATTTGCCTGAGTCAGGTATTGATAATTTAAGCATCTATGATATGAGAGGAAGGCAAATTACTCAATTAGTAAATAAAATTTATGAACCCGGTTTTAGATCAGTTGTGTGGGATGGAACAGATAAATTGGACAGACCAGTAAGTGCTGGTGTTTACCTTTACCAAATTCAGGCAGATGGATTTGTTCAAACTCGTAAGATGGTTTTATTAAAGTGAAGAATATATATTAAGCATAAGCCATTATTTGACTTATGCACAGGGTAAATATTGTAAAAAATATTAAAATTGTAATGAAAGTGTGAAAAATCTAAAAATATTACTTTTACTGCTTTTTATATGGCCGGGGAACGCCTACCCAAAAACTAAGCACGATTTGAGACAATCTTGGCAGGAGATTGTAAAATATAAATTTTCAGATCAAGACACTCTACATTTAGTTGAATATTACGTTGATGAGATGAAATTAATTTCTGCTCTTTCTAGAACCCCCCTTATAAACAAAAAAGTAAAATCTGAGATTGTAATGAGCTTTCCGTCACCAGAGGGCAAATTCATAAGCTTTGAAATGTATGAATCTCCTGTGCTGCCAAAAAACTTATCTGAGAATTACCCAAAGATTAAAACCTTTACCGGAAGAGGATTGGATAATTCCAACGATAGGGTCAGTGTGACCTTAAATAATAACTACTTTAAAGTACTTATGCTATGCAGTTTTGGTAGGATTTTCATTAATCCAATAATAAATAAAGAAGGGATATATCAAGTCTCCTATTCTGAAAATCACTTACAAAAATTTGAAGAGAGAAATGATTGTTCACCATTTGGTTGTGAGTGTATGAAAAAAAGAAAAGAAACTGCTGACCAACAAAATAGAGATCGAAATTTTCCATACTGTGTGGGTGAACCTGAACCTTGTTATTCTATAGGAGACACATTGGTAACCTTTCGTTATGCAGGAATATTAACCGCCGAAGCAAACAACGCTATTGCTGATGGAACTGTTGAAGGGGGATTAGCATGGATTGCAGCTATGGCAAATCAAGTGAATTTAGTTTGGGTACGAGAATTAAGCTTTAAATTAGAATTAATTGAAAATAATGATATCCTGATTTACACAGATGAAAATCCTACACCTGAACTTTTTACAACTTATGATATGTACACAGAACTTTCAAGAGTTCTAATACATTTAAATCAAGTGATTGGTCCGGGAGGGTATGGAGTAACACAAGACGATCTCTTGTGGGAATACGGTGCAGTATTTAATATTGGTTATGGTGGAGGTCTTGCATACGTACCGGGTTCAACGTCTGCAAATCTTCCAAGTTATGCTGTTCACATTCATGAAATTGGACATAATCTTGGCTCTGGTCACAACTGTACATCTGAGAATGGATGGAAAAGCTCATTTGGTGGCACAGCAATGTGTAACAGAGGCAATACGCTCCCGGGAAGTTTTGGTGATCAATATAGTTCTCATACCATTGATATTGCTATTCGTTATCAGCAGGAAATGTTCTCAAATAATAATTATGATTATCAGCGAGGATGGATTCGCGAGCCAACAGAAAATATTATTCCAGGGGTCATGGTCCAAGAGAGTGGATTTTTTATTCCTAAGGAAACTCCTTTTGTTCTTGAAGGTTCTGCAATTGACGGCGATGAGGATGACCAGTTGACATATTCTTGGGAACAAAATGATGTATCTGATATCTCTTTTTCACCACCAGATTTTCCACAAAATACGGGTCCGTTATTTTGCAGTATTGATGCTAGTGAGGAGGGGAATAAAAGGTATTTCCCTTATTTGGAAAGTGTATTGGAAAATAATGATTTAACAGGAAATATTGAACGCTTACCGTTTGCTGATAGAGAGATTAATATGCGATTATTAGTTAGAGATAATAATCTTTTTTCCGGCGCGTTCAACTATAAAAATGTTCAATTTTTTGTAGATCAAAATGCAGGGCCATTTAGAGTAACTTCTCAGACTGAGGAGGAACTATGGGAAATAGGAACAACACAAACCATAACATGGGATGTTGCAAATACAAATAATCCAAGTTTTGTAAACAGTATGTTTGTGGATATACTTTTATTCAATGAAAATTGGAATACTTTAGATATTCTTTTGGCAGAAACTATCCCTAACAATGGAAGTCATGCCATTAGTGTCCCCGATTTACCAGCATTGAACGATTATAGGATTATAGTAAAAAGTTCTGACAATGTTTTCTTTGATATGAATCATTCTAATATTACCATAATCAATTCACAGAATGCAGTTGTAAACATCGATACTACTACCATTCAATTAACCACTACCTCCGATTCTATAATTTTTTATGAAAGAGAGATTATGAATGTCGGAGATGTGGGTTCAGTTTTAATCTATGAATCTATCATAGAGCTTGACCGACCGGGAGATGGATTTCTATTTTTTGATGGTATAGATGATTATGTTGATTTGGGTGAAAATATCCTTTCTGGAGATGGAGATTTTTCTATTTCTCTTTGGGTGAAATCACAATTTTCAAACCAAGTTATTATACAGCAGAGAAATGGGGGGTTTAATGGTGAATACCAATTAAATTTTGGAGGAGAAGGTCAAATTAACTTTTGGACATACAGAAATGGTTATCAGTGGTCTATTACATCTCCCGATTCTAATAATGACAATGATAGGCATCATATTGTAGTTGTACAGGATGTATCAATTGATGGGGGAAGAATGTACATTGATGGTACTGAAATTGGAACAAATTCAGACGGTGTTGTTTATTTAGATGGAGGGATTCGAACATATTTAGGGGCTGATATGAGAGATTATTTAAGTTATTTTACGGGCAATATTAATGATGTACATATTTTTAATGGGGCTGTATCAGGAGCAGAAGTCAATATGTTGTTTAACAGTGGATTTGGATTTAATCCTACTTATAATCATGATGGATTTGCAAGCTCTGAATATCTGATAGCATCCTACCCAGTGGTTGCAATGCAGGGTGACACATTATTTGACATATCAGAAAATGGACATGATGGATTTTTAGGCGGGGCAGAGTGGGATGGTGATCTGATACCCATCCCAAGATGGATGGAAATTCAATCTGAGAGTCATTGGTTAGGATCTGGTGAATCTGAACCAATTTCACTTAGAATAGATCCAACCGGATTAGAAACAAATATCCAATATACAGGAACGCTAATTGTAACATCAAATACAAATACTTCACCGAATAAAATTCCTGTAGAATTAATTGTGCTTGATGAAATTCAATTGCTTGAAATTATTGTTTCACATCAATCTAGCTGGAATCTTCTCGGCTTACCAGTGGAAGTGATAAATTCATTTTATGATTTTGTTTTTCCCGAATCAGTGGAAGGTACACTTTACTCATATGATGGTACTTATCAATCAGAAACCAATTTAAATTTAGGAGATGGATATTGGATAAGATTTACAGAAGAAGGTTTTACCACTATTGTTGGAATACCACTAAATGATGTAGCGGTCACTCTACATGAGGGTTGGAATCTCATTTCCGGACCATCTGAAATATCAACTATCATAGATACTGAAGGAATTATCATTTCCGGGACTCTTTATGGGTTTGGAGAAGGTTACATAAATTTAGATGAATTGATTCCAGGAAAAGGATATTGGGTTAGAAGTTCCGGGGAAGGTGAAATTATCTTATCATCCTCCGCACTTCTCACTAAGTCGAGACTGATCCTCCCACTAGAACATTCAAATTCACTCAAATTTGGGAATCAAATCCTGTATTTTGATGATAACATGGAAGTAGATAATCCGTTGAGTTACAGTCTCCCTCCAAAACCTCCGGCACCTTCCACAGACATCCGTTTTTCCGGGGATACAAAGCTCTGCGCAATGGATGAATGTCTAATTGAGGTGATTAATGATGGCAGTCTGTTTACGTTTACCATCAATATCATTGATGGTGAAAGCTGGGAGTTAGTTCCTGTTGTTTTGGATGATATCGATTGGAGTCGCTCAATCTCATTGGTTAATCAAGAGCAAATTACTTTTTTCGGAGAGGTTGAGCAGTGGATTCTAAAAAAAACCAACTCAACCTCAATACCTAAAACATATGCTTTACACTCTCCATTTCCAAATCCTTTCAATCCAATCACTACAATTAGGTATGATTTGCCGGAATCAGATTTTGTTAACTTAACCATATATGATATTAAGGGTAGAGGAGTCGCTCAATTAGTGAATAAAATTCAGGAACCCGGATTCAGATCTGTGGTGTGGAATGCCTCCAAAGTTTCAAGCGGGATATATTTTTTGACTATAAAAACAGATGTTTTTACACAGACTGAAAAATTAACCTTGATAAAATGACCGAAAATATAGATTACACATCCTTCAAAGAATTTTATCCGTTTTATTTAGGTCAACATTCAAAACCTGGGACAAGATTACTTCATTTTTTAGGTTCGTGGTGCGCTTTGTTTTGTCTTGGTGCGTTGGCATATTCTGGAGATATTTGGTGGTTACCTACTGGATTTTTGTTGGGATACGGTTTTGCCTGGACGGGACATTTTTTTATTGAGAAGAATAAACCTGCTACATTTAAATATCCATTATATAGTTTTCTGGGTGACTGGGTAATGTTTGGTCAATTAATTACCGGAAAAATTCGGTTTTTCTATAAGTAGTTTTTCTATTTTAGTTATCATTCTTTGCTATATAAATAATATATCAACAGATTGTTATACCTGCAAGATGAGTTGATTATTAAAATGGAGTATTTTGTAAGATAGGAAGGTCAAATAAATATGGTTATTCTATTTAATATAATAAATAAACACATTAAATTCGATGAATTATGTGAGTATGTAATCATACTCATTTAACATCATACAGGAATTTCATTGTATAAAAACATTATTTTTTTTTCTCTCACAACATTAGTATTTGCACAAAATGAAGTGTGTTTTGAGATTGAGCCAAATCCCAATGCAGGTGATCCTGCTTTCCAATGTTTCGCAAAATATATTAGTGTTTTAGATTGTTTTGAGGTGTATGCTCAACAAAATATTTCTGATGAAAAAGTGCTCCACGTTGCGGCAGTTGCGGCGGAGCTGCTTGATAATAACGAGGACGGAGTTGTGGATGATGAAACACTTTTTAATAAACTTCAGCTTGAACAGGCCTTGATGCCAGTTTTTACCAACGACGGAAATTCTTGTATGGAAAATTTTGAAGATCATTATGATGGAGAGGGTGTTTCAGCTGTTCTGTTTCGCAATGAAATAGATCCAACTCAGCCCGGAC
>CAZNQF010000089.1:481-7871 GCA_964575125.1 uncultured bacterium | reverse complement strand
CGATAGATAAATCTTTTTGAATAGGTTTTATTCTTTCAGGATGCGCTATTATTGGTGTTACTCCTGCAAGTTTTAATTTAAAAAACATTTCTTGACATCCATTTGGAACTTGGTCAAAAGGAAATTCAATCAGCATATATTTCCCATGATTAAATGTAAGCAAAGGATTATCTTTAAATTCGTACAAATTGGGGAGATAAAACACCTCTGCTCCCATGTGCAATTTTATATTAATTTTGTTATTAATAAGCTCACTTTGTAGAGAATCAATTTTTTCTTTTACATAGTCATATTCAATTTTTTCTCCGTCCATCCTTGGACTCTGATAATGAACCGTATTTACCACATCAGTGATTCCCTGTTCACTTGCGTGTTTAAGCATGGAAAGAGAAATTTCTAAAGATTTTGAACCATCATCTAAATTTGGAATAATATGGTTGTGAAGATCAATCATATTAAAAATATTAACAATTTTCTAGTTTTCCTTGATTCAATTTGTAATTCTTACAGTCGCTTAATCCACTTCTATCAAATTGAATTTTTATACCTTTTTTATTGACCCACCCAATAATTTTTCCAGGTACACCTGCAATCAACGCATGGGGAGGGACATCCTGAACCACAGTACTTCCCGCAGCTATAAATGCATATTCACCTATCGTGTTTCCGCACACAACCGTTGCGTTTGCACCTATTGAAACAGATTTCTTTACTAATGTTTTTTCATAATATTTACTCCCACGTTGTGGAAATTCACATCTTGGATTTTTTATATTGGTAAAAACCATAGAAGGACCGCAAAAAACAAAATCTTCTAATTCAACACCCTCATAAATTGAAACATTATTCTGAATTTTAACAGAATTACCAATTTTGACATTATTTCCTACATTTACGTTTTGACCCAATGAACAATTTGATCCGATATCTGATCCAGATTGGATATGAGACTAATGCCTAATTTTTGTTCCTTTACCAATTATCACATCCTTATCTATATAACTTGATTCATGGACATAATATTGAGAGTCATTCATTTAATTTGTAACATGATTAATTTTAGAAAATAATTTTTTTTCTTTTTTATTTATCAAACTGCTTGTTGCTTTCTCTAGTATAGATAAAACTTCTAAGCCATTTTTACCGTCAGCTATAGTCACAGGTGTTACATCTAAATGATTAGTAAAATATTTTAATTCTTCGGTTAATGGCATAGCAGTTTCATATTCAATAACTTCTGTTGCACCATCACGGGTCACGGGTTCTCCGTGTACCCAATCAATCCCTTTCTCATAAAAAAGTATTTTTTTATCCTGAGAGGAATCCTCAAATGTTAACATACCCTCTGAACCAATTACCACAAGCCTGTGTTCCTTAAAGGGATGAAGCCAACTAACAAAAATGTGACCCACAATGTTTCGATCATATTGAAGAATAGTGAGGGTCGTATCATGTAAATCAGGCTGAACAAATGCTCCGCCATAAGAATATACTTCATTTGGAAAATCATTTATCAAATATTGAAATAATGAAATATCATGGGGTGCAAAGCTCCATAATATATTCTCTTCTTTTCGAACCGCACCTAAATTTAGCCTATTACTGTAAAGATATTGAAGCTTTCCCAACTTTCCAGATGTAATTAATTCCCTAATTTTTCTGATGGCAGGATGAAACAATAATACATGACCAACCATTAAATTTACTTTGTATTTTTTTGATAACTCAATCAATCTATTAGCATCCTTGCAATTGAGCGACAATGGTTTTTCTACCAGTACATGGAATCCTGACTCTATTATTTTTTTAGCTATATCAAAATGAGTCTCAGAAGGAGTTGCTACAGTAAATCCATCAAATCCATGATTAATAGCAATATCTAAGTCAGTAAACAACTTTACCCCTGGAAAAGATGATTTTATTGTAGTTAATAGTTCAAAGTTGGAGTCGACTACTCCTCCCAATACTTCTAACTCTGATAGGGTACGAATATGATTTTTCCCCCAACGACCCGCTCCCACCACACAGACATTATAAGCTTTTTGCATCTAATTCAGCCAATTCCTTAAGTATTCGTAGTATTCACTGTCACCTTTTGAAGATAAATAATCTATCAATTTTTCCTTATTTATCCAATTTTTTATAAATGCAATTTCCTCTAAACAAGACACCTTCATTCCCTGACGTTTTTCTAATGCGTGAATAAAATAGGATGCTTCTGTCATTGCCTCAAATGTTCCGGTATCCAGCCAGGCAAAACCTCTACCCATTAGCTCAATATTTAATCTGTTTAATTTTAAAAACGACCTATTGACTGATGTGATCTCCAGCTCCCCTCTCTTAGAAGGATTTACTTCTTTTGCAATATCAATCACTTCATTAGGGTAATAATACAATCCTACTACTGCATAGTTTGATTTTGGATTATTAGGCTTTTCCTCAATTCCGGTAACCTTTCCATTTTCATCAAATTCTGCAACTCCATATCTTTCGGGATCTTTAACCTGATAACCAAAAATTACTGGTGAATTTGATGTTCTGACACATTTTCTTGCATTTAGCAATTTTTTTGGGAGCCCTGCACCGTAAAACACATTGTCACCTAAAACAAGACAAACTGAATCATCACCAATAAATTCTTCACCTAAGATGAAGGCATGTGCCAAGCCCTTGGGTGTTTCTTGAATACAATATGTAAATTGAACACCGAACTGCGAGCCATTACCTAATAACTCCTTATATAAACCAATATCCTGGGGGGTACTGATTATCAATATTTCGCGAATTTCTGACAACATTAACATTGAAATCGGATAATAAACCATGGGTTTATCATAGATTGGAAGCAATTGCTTGGAAACAAATTGGGTTACTGGATGCAATCGAGTTCCATGCCCCCCTGCTAATACAATACCTTTCATTTAGTTTTAGTTTTAAAAATTAACATTCTAAATTTGTTTTAAATCTAACACCTTTTTCCATAGCTCCGCTTGGTCAGTCACATAAAACTGAATTAGCTAAAAAAATACATATGTTGCCCCTTTTAACAAAAAAGGGATAAAATATTAATTATTTTTTATTTTGTTGTTGCATCGATGAAAACAATTCATCCAATTCAATATTAGAATTTTTCCACTCTAATTTTTGATTTGGATTTTCATGCTGAAAAACCCTAAAAATTTCATCAGCAAAAGAATGCCCTATCATTTTAAGCCCATTAAAATCAAAACAAATATTTTTAAATTTAACTAAATTTTGAGTTAATCGCTTTGCCTGCGACCTTGATAATAAACACTCTGAATCAAGCTTCGATAGCGAAACAGGAACACATGTCCGATCAAAAATCAATCTTCCGTTAGTTGAATAACTATTAATAACCCCTTTTAGCGTTGTTTTTGAAAATGGATTTATTTCCAAAATAACAGATGTCCCCCTCTTTTTTCCTCCTTTTACTACCATCCATTGATCCTTTTCAAGATTATGAGTCCAAGATAGGCCCTCAGATTCCATACAAAATTTATCAAACAAACGAGAGACAAAATAAATCCCCTCACCTGCATGATGAACAGGATCTGTAGTAACCTTTCCTTTTGATAATTCTAAAATAGAATGATATTCATTCTCAAGAGAGAAGTGGTCTAGCAATTTTTTAAATATACCTACTCCATCATCTTCAATCTTGATAGAAATGTTTCCTACGTTTTTTTTAAAATAGATTTTACAATTTTCTGATTCTGAATATGATAAAACATTATTCATAATTTCTGAAAATCCAAACTCACAAATCTCCAAGATATTTTTTTCTAAATTTTCTAATTGAGGATTTATAGTTTGGTTAAATAGTTTATCTTCCGTTAGGTTAGATGTAATAGGAAAAGAAAAAGTTTTTTTAACAAGTGGCTTTAACTGATATATTCTGTCCTTTGTTTTTCCATTGACAGTTACCTTACCATCAGTAACTAGAACATACATATGGCGCAGAGCAGCCTGCCTTGAAAGACCAAATTTCCTCACAACCATCTTTATAATATCTTTTTGATGGTTTGATAAATTATTTATTATATATCTTCTTACTGGAGATGTGTGCAAAACAATATTAACCTATTATTATCAAAATTTACAATTATTATTATTAAATAAAAATAATTTTATTATCAATATATATTACTATTATTATCAATATTTTCAATTGTTTTTAATCACACTTTAAATGCTTGAATTCGTGTAATTTTGTACTATGCAGTATTATAAAAAATATTTAATCATTACATTATTGTCGTTGGGTATTTTTACTCCGGTTTCAGCTCAATCTCATTTTGTATTTACAGAAAACACAGGAACTTACATCCCAATTTATCTTGGAAGAATAACTCTAAGAGGAGGGCCTCTTGGAGAGAGTGATGAAATAGGAGTATTCGATAATGATTTATGTATTGGTGCAATCGAATATACTGGACAAATGTGGGAACAAATAGTTGCATGGGAAGATGATGAGTTCACCGAAGAACAGGATGGATTTATATCTGGAGATAGCATTTCATTTAAATTTTGGGATTCAAGTCTGGAACAAGAAATAAATATTGAAGAGATTCAATATTTAAATGGTGGTTCATTTGATACATCCGGTGTTTTTAATTCAGGGACATGGATACGATGTCATCTTTCTTCATTGTTACCAAATGAGTTTTCTTATACGGAAACCTTCCAAAATCAATTGATACAATTAGAGGATGTCTCATTTAGGAATGCTCCGCTAGTGCCAGATACAGAAATCGGAATATTCGGAAACGGACTTTTAATCGGTGGTGGAATTTATTCTGGAGAAATATCCCAGCACTTCTTTGCTTGGGAAAATGACTCGACTACATCACAACAAGATGGTTTTATAAATGGGGATACACTAACTTTTTATTTTTTTGATGAATTGGGAGACAGCGTAATAGGGCCAATCACAACAGAGTTGATAGAGTCTCCTGAGTTTAATTTTACTGGACTACTTTATGAAGGGACTATCTCAGCGGTAAATCTTAATACAAATCCCGTAATAACATTAGAGGGACAGGAGACATTAGAAGATATCGATTTTGATCCCATTGATTTGACACAAATAATTGTTGATCCAGATGATGATGTATCACAAATTGAGTGGATATACATAGGGAATAATATTTTAAATATCTCAATTTTAAATTATCAAATGACAATTGAAATTTCTTTGCCAAATTGGAATGGAATTGAGGAGGTAAATTTTATCGCAACTGACATCTATGGTGGGGCAGACAGCTTAGATGTAACATTTACAGTTATATCTGTTAATGATCCTCCGGCTGTCGAAGATAGCGTGGTTGAAATGTTTGAAGATAATAATCTTTCCATAAATTTAGGTTCTAATGATGTCGACGGAGATGAATTAACCGTTTCTATTTTATCATTTCCAGAGCATGGCACATATAATTTGGAGACAAATATTTACAGCCCAACTGAAAATTACAGTGGAACGGATTCAATTTCTTTTCAAGCGTTCGATGGAGAATATTTTTCAGATGGAGCAGTAATCTCTATCTTGATTTTACCTGTTAATGATGTTCCCTATGTAGATGCAGGCAATGATATTATAACAAACGAAAATATTAATTTACAACTTGACGGGTCAGGGTGGGATATAGAAAGTAATGTAAGTTTCTTTTGGAGTGGAGATAGCTCAATCCAGATAATTAATCCCGAAAATCCTACTACAAACATTATCACACCAGAAATTTATGAAAATACTGAATTTATTCTAACATTATCAGTAACAGATTCAAATGACTTAACTATCTCTGATTCACTTTCATTAACCGTGATTGACATAGCTAACACCGATATTATTGATCTCAATCCCAATTGGAATCTTATATCCTTTGACATTCAATTGGAAAATGTTCAACCAGAAAGTTTATTTTCAGAAATAATCACGGATGGTAATCTAATTTATATAACCAGCTATGATAGCATTTCCTATTATTTTGATCCTTCAAGTCCTCCTTTTTTAAATACACTGCATAACATAAAATCTGGGTTTGGTTATTGGGTAAAAGTAATTAATGATGATGTAGTCTCTCATGTTGATTTACCAATACCTACTGAATATTCCATTGACCTTCGTTCAGGATGGAACTTAATTGGATATTGGAAGCAGGGCTCCACATCCCCGGAAATAGCATTTTCTGAATTAATCGAGAGTGGTGTTTTAATATAAGTTACATCAATTAATTCAGGCGGAGCATCGTATTTTGAACCGGGAGGAATCTTCAATACACTTAGTATAGTAGAAAATGGTTTTGGCTATTGGATAAAATTAAATGATGACTATGATAACTTTCAATATCCTCCGAGTACAAATTTAAGAAAAACAAATACTCAGATTTTCACAAACCCGAATATTGTGAAAACGAATAATTTTATGTTTATAAATGGAACCGTATATTTTACCCAGGATAAACTCAAAACAAATCCAAAAGTGGATGTATATACAGATACTGATATTTTAGTAGGAGAACTACAAATTTTAGAAAATGGTCATTTGTTAACAGGTGCAATCTACGGAGATGATCAAACCACAAATGAAATAGATGGTGCCCTTCCTAATCAAAGGTTGAAATTTCTTTACAATAATCAAATTATTTATAATGATTACGTTTTATTTAATGGTGATATGGAACTTCATAAAGTTCAATTAAATTTAAACTCTTCTTCTACCAAATTTTCTGAATTGATGTCATATCCAAATCCTTTTAATTCAGTTACAACAATACAGTTTTATTTAAATGATTCAATTATTGATGAAAATATTGCCCTAAATATTTACAATCTGAAAGGGGAATTAATTAAATCAATCCTAGTCAAAAATAATTTTAATAGGCTATTCTCTGCTCAGTGGGACGGATCAGATAATCATGGGAAAATAGTTCCTTCAGGTATCTATTTTTGCAAACTAAACCAGAAAAAATATTATAATTCAATAAAGTTAGTACTTCTAAATTAAGGGTTAACCAAAAATAATTTCAATCAACTTATAACATGCAGTATTATTTTGAGATATTGTGAATAAATTAAATAATTATTTTATAGTTTTCTTAAAATTAAATATCAAATATTTTCAATTATTATATTTTCCATTTTGTGTATTATCATATTTTTATGTATGAAAGAACATAATTATAAAAAGGGTTTCTTAAAAAATAATTATAAATTAGTTTGGAATGAACTTTTTAATGGTGATGAGATAGATATTGATAAATGGAACATAGAAGTTAGAGATCATGGATGGGTAAACAATGAACTGCAGGCATATACAAACCGAAAAAAAAATTTATTTGTAAAAAATAATAATTTATTTATAAGAGGAATT
>CAZNQF010000089.1:0-471 GCA_964575125.1 uncultured bacterium | reverse complement strand
TTATTTTGAGATATTATGAATAAATTAAATAATTATTAATTTGGATATAACTCTTATAATAATTGTGATTGTATTATCTATTTTACAATCACTTTTTGGTGTAGGAATATTATTATTTGGAACCCCAATTCTTCTATCTTTAAACTTTGGTTTCATAGAATCACTTAATATTTTACTTCCTCTATCATTAGTAGTTAATATAGTACAATTATATTCAGATTATAGAAATGTAAATTTAAAATTCTATATATCTTTTCTAAAGTTTTCAATCCCAGTTGTATTTTTCTCTCTTTTTTTTATTGTTAAAATTAAAATTGATATGAATTATATTGTTGGGACATTTATTCTTTTATTTTTAATTTTAAACAATATTTCATCCTTTAAAAAAAATATTGTAAAATTAATAGATGAAAAGATATTCTTACTACTAATAGGATTTGTTCATGGATTAAGTAACTTAGGTGGGTCTTT
>CAZNQF010000088.1:6599-7953 GCA_964575125.1 uncultured bacterium | reverse complement strand
TAAATTTAGCCATAAAAATTGTGTAATCTTACTGATAAGTTTTGCGCTACAAAAGTAAATGGATAGGAGGCTGTTTCACCTAAAAGTTCAGAGCCATTAAAAAACTCAACACTCGTAATGTTTTGGTTCTCAGATACAATATACAGATTAATATTTCCGTTCACATGTGCCTGATTGAAGTCAGTGTTAATGACCCCAGTGATTGAGGATCCTCTGTTTGTATTGATCTGCCCTGGCTCTACGTTCAATTGAAATCCATCAGAAAAGGTAACAGTTATTGGAGTATCTGAATAGTTATGAGCAACATAAGTTATTTGGTCTCCACTATCAAAACTGATAGCTATTGGATGGTCAGATGTAATGTTCGATCTGAGGCTCCCCATTGCACTCATATTGTGCAGCCAATAATATGTTTGCGCATCAGAGATTCCAAATTTTAATATTCTATCGGGATAGGAATCATACAGCTCAATTGCGACCTGGGGATCAATAAATGAAAGATATTGCCAATACACATCATGCCAGAGATTTGGATTTACCTCATTATATAATATTCCAGTATTATCTGTTATTTCACTCCATAAAGATGTGACATAGTCTAAGTTATGGCTAAGATAAAATGACCCCCCATGAATGGGATACAGTTCGATACCATATGAAGCTGCGATATCATTTGTCCAAAATGTTCCGTTGTCATATGAGTTTCCCCATACCCTGGAAACTAGGCTATATGGATAGCCTGATGAAAAATTTCTTTCATACATATCAAACCAATACTCATCAATCGCAGTTTGCTCTGTAGTATATAGATAAATTCCAAGATTCCTTATTTCATCATTTCCGGTGACACTACCCCAGTGAATTAAAGACGAATTAAACTGCATGCTCTCTGATGAGGACTCTTGGTCATTACCCTGTGGAAATGTAGCAAATCCATTTGCCCAGCAGTGTCCAGCAAATTGGCTAAATCTTCTAAGGAAAGGATAATGCGAGGCATCCCTATCAATAGACGCTGCATCTCGCACTAAATGATTCACCATCTCACCCCATTCAGATGCCCAACCCGGATAGAATTGCTCTACAAAAGAAGCGGCGTGAATAAAATATCCCCAATGAAAATGGTGATCATTAATATTAGAGTCTTGACCGTGTCCAGCAGGATACCCAATTAGGGTGGACCATATATCATTATAATAAAATATGAAAGCCACTTCTGAGCTGTTGGCAGTGAGCCAATCCTCCAACCTTATTTTTATTGTTTCTAGGATATTGTCTCTTGCTTCATGGTCACCAATCTCATTGGCAATTCTGGCAGTTTGTATTAGACGGTTCATGAGTTGGCCTTCGTTATAGG
>CAZNQF010000088.1:1330-6589 GCA_964575125.1 uncultured bacterium | reverse complement strand
CGGTCAAATCCACTACGGTCACTTCTTAATGGTAGCTCATCATTTTCCATTTGCGATATTTTACTTTGAAGTTCAGCCGGGTTGTAACCTTCGCTATAGTGTGCTAGAGCTGGCAATGTGGGAAGAACACCAATAAACTGATTTTCTGTTTTAAAATAGTTCCCACTCATTGTCTTTAGCTCGCCCCTTACCGTTTCATAGCTATATCCATTCGGAAAAGGAGAATCAGACGCAAGATTGTTCCACTGGTGAGGCAGCATCCCCTGCAATATATTTGAAAACTGACCTTCTTTTACATCTACCTCTACATTGAACTCTGTTGACAAAATAGAACTATTCTCATCAAAGCTCCAGCTGACGAAGGTATTTTGCGGAAAAACATATGCATAATCGACGTATTCAGATGCAATTTCAGTTAAGTTTGAATTTCCTTGGGGGACCATCGCCATTGACCAATAATTATTACCATTTAAAGTTGATGTAATTATGGTCCCATTTTGATCCCATGTACTACCAGTTGGAGCATAAATAATAAAGTCTGCACCATTTCTAGCATCTTCAATAGTTATTATTTCATCAGATACGGCAACTGTACCAAGATTTATTTTAATCTCAACAATTGATTCTGAATCTTTAGAAAAATAAAGAAAGGGCATCCCTATACCAGCAGTTGCTTGAAAAGAATTATTAGCGTCTGTCCAATCCATTGTAACCGTCCAATCAGAAAAATCATATACATTAGCTTGATTTGCACTTAACCCAGACAGTCCAATAATGATTGGTTCCTGGTCATCAAAGACGCCCCAAGTAATATAACTAACAACTAATCCTTGATTTGTTGTTTTTAAAGATATGGGGTAATTGAATAAATTACTCACATGATTATTTTTGATTAGCGAAGACCACCAATCATTTGTTGGAATTTTTTTATTTAACGCAGGCCCACTAACTTGAGGCTCTCCGGACGGATAGGCATTCCTCCCAGCCTCATCTACTCCAGGGAATGTAGTAGTATAACTACCTGAGCCAACTTGTATTATTTCTGCTTGAACTGCATTAATTAGTGTGCAAAAACAAAATAAATACTTTATTGATTTTTTCAAAATGATATATTCCTATAGGATTTTAAAATTTTTAACATAGTCTATTTCAACAACACCATCTTCTTGGTCTGCACAAACTCTCCTGCCTGTATCTGATATAGGTATACTCCAGCACTCACAGCTTTACCCGTTCTATCTGTTCCGTTCCACTCAACTGACTTGAACCCTGATTCCTGAGTGGTGCTAATCAGTTGGACTATCTCTCGTCCAAGCATATCATAAATACTTAGAGTAACCAGTGCATCTGAAGGGAGATCATATCTTAATGTTGTAATAGGGTTAAATGGATTGGGGAAGTTCTGGTGCAAAGCAAATGTGATGGGTATCACATTCTTTCTATTTAGAATAAATGTTTCAGCAGATGGAATAGTGAGCTCTCCTATACCTCTCAGAATATAATTTTTACCACTCTCTGATGTTAGTACCCAGTTCATTTGCTCACCTGCATCTATGACCACATTATAGGAAATAGAAAGGGCCTCTCCAGTGCCCATTAGCTCTATTTCAGCTTTATCATTTGCTACCCTGGTTCCACCCTTAAATCGAACATCAAATGCTCCTGGCGGAGGTTTGGGTGGGAGGCTGTAGCTAAGCCTTTCCTTGATTGGTATTTCAACTCCAAAGTATAAGTTCATTCCATTAATTGATAAGCTGTTGGCTTTACCTTTTAAACTAAAATTTCTTGGTGTTGTTCTAGCTAATGTCCCGCTTGAAAGTGTAATCTCACCATCCTCAAATGCCCGCAACCAGAAACCCATTCCTGGGACTATTGACTCTGTTTGAAAATATCCCCCATTAAATCCAAACAATGTCCCTGGAACAATGATTCCACCCGGGTCAGAGATTGATTCTACCGATATGGTTTGAGAAATACCAGAGATCAGGTTCCAGTGCTCACTCAAACTAATAGCAAGCTCATCAACGGATGAGCCCGCGATAATAGTGGACCCCTCATCCTCAAAGCGGAGCCAATAACCTTCGCCTGCAATTAAATACGTTTCAGAAATATATGAATCGTCAAATGAAAATAATGTGTTCTCAATGGCATCTGAGAAGATGGTTTGATAGTTAGAGTCTTCTACATCAAGGGGTAAACCAATCAGGTTCCAATCCTCTAAATAATTTATAATTAAATCATCTGTACCTGAAGAATCTCCGGAAATAATGGTTTCGTAAACAATGTTTAGTAGGGCCCCGTTTTTATCCCCTGAGAACTCCCAAAACATAGCACCACCTATATTTTCATCAATGATGTATTGAGTTTTCAGAAATATAGATTCCTCATCATCATAGCTTACCATGATCTCAGTTGAGGGATTATAAAGCCAGGGGACTTTTGCTTCATTATGCCAATACTTTGAATAACCATTTAAATCAATATAATTAGTATATAAATCCCAAAAATCAAATACACCATTTTCCCAAGTACCATCTCCTGCTGGCCCTTCATATGATGAATAGAGTCCATTTTCTCCGCCCAACACTCCTCCGTAAGCCCTGCCGTAAAATGCCAGACCAGCGTGCAGCTTATCCTTGGGAACTCCCCTTTCAATGTAATTCTGAACCGATGTGCTTAAGTTAAACTCTGAATGGTAGGGCTCGGGTGGTGGAGCTTCTCCCACTAAATACAAGGGAGAATTAAAATTAGTAACGGGGTCGCCCTCTCCGCTCCAAGGTCCATGAAAAGCATAACTCATAATGTTGATCCAATCTAAGACCTCTGAAATGGCTTCCAATTCCAGATGGTCCATCATAACCGGATTGCCTGATGATGCAATGGTTAAATAGTATGTTCTTCCGGTAATCTCTTCCTGTTCATTTAATATCTCCCGTATTCTTTGGAGCAAAAGTGTGAGATGAATTCCGTCGTCTGGGTGGTGGTGGTTTCCTCCATGTCCTCCCTCTACAGGATATTCCCAGTCTAAATCAATGCCATCAAAATCATATTCCAAAATAAAATCTACACAAGATTGAGCGAAAACCTCCCGCGATTCTTCCGTCATTGCGACATCGCTAAAGTATGTAGACCATGTCCAGCCTCCCACTGAGATCAGTGTCTTTACATGAGGATATGAATCCTTTAACAATTGTAATTGATGAAAACTCCCTCGGAGACATCCTTCTTCCCAACAGTCGCCATCATAAAATTTATCAATATCTGCATAGGGGTCACCAAGCATTATTGTTCCGGTGGACGGGTTAATGTTTGCAAAAGCATAATTGATAAAATTGATCTTTTCAGCGGGGATGTCAGGGACATGGAAATCTCGAGCATAAACTGACCATGATGTATAATATCCAATTATGTTTTTAGGAAATTCATTTGTTTGCTCATAATAAAAGGCACCCATATCTGAAATAGTACCATCCGGGTCTAGAGGTAAATTGGGGTCACCAGCATCTATGCAGGGAGAATCAGACTGTAGATGATAATTATCATTGTCAGGTGAAACAAAGAGCGGGTTGGCATCAATATTACCCTCACCCACCCAGCCCCCTTCTACATCGCTGTAGGTAACTTGTATACTTGAATTTTCATCTAAATAAATTGTATTGGTTGAACCATAAATTATATCATTGCTAATTATTCCTTCACTGGAGAGGTTCGCATATCCCACGCTATTGGATACCACAGTGTTATTGTACGACACATACTGACTCTCACTTGCAACCACTGCGCCATATCCATCACCACTTACCTCAGCAATTAAATTATTACGGATCACACAATTACTTCCATCAAGTACAGAGATAGCAGCACATACCCAGCAATATCCCATAGATGGATTTATAATTATATTTGATTCAATTACATCCTCCGAATTAACAGATACAATATATCCCGATGGCTCTGCAAATCCTACATACCCACCTTCAATTCGATTATAATTGATGGTTAGATTTGAGCTTTTACTTAAAATATATCCACCCAATACATAACCATTGCCAACGCTACCATTTGTGAATATATTATTATTAATCAACGAAACAGAATTTTCACAATAAATGACCGCCGACTCTCCTCCATTGAACAAATAAAAATTGTCAAATCGATTATTGATAATAGTAGTGGAAGCATCCTCTGCATAAATAATAGCTTGGGGTTCATCAATACCTGAATTAAAAACTATATTCTGAAAAGTAAACCCATTTAATTCTGAGCCCGCGGTAAGACTTACATTTATAAAAACAGATAGATTTGTATCGGAGTTCAATAGGATAGTACTATCAATGTAAGATTCGTTCGCTTCCAATAAATACAACGACCCAAGAACTAAATTTTTTCCCATAAAATCGAATGGCCCATAATAACTACCTGGATGTACTATAAGAGTATCTCCATCACTGGCAACTTCTATCCCATGCTGTATTGTAGAGAAAGGATATCCTTCTGTACCACTGTTCGAGTTTGAGCCAGATGGAGAGATGTGCCAGGTATACTGACATTCTGATGTTTCCTGATATCCAATTTCATCCTCAACACACCCAGGATAGGGTGGACAAAGATGGTTGAAGTCCAATGATAAAACATCAAGATTTGGTGAGAGATCACAGATACTCTCTGGTATGTGCCCACTTAAATAATTATTATTTAGATCTAAAACTGAGAGATTGGTAAGATTACCAATGGTTTCCGGTATAGGACCACTTAAGTAATTGACATAAATACGAACAATTTCTAAAAATATCAAATTTCCTATTTCATCAGGAATCTCACCTGATAATCCGCAAAATACAGGATAACCACAATCCAGTTCAACCAGCCTACCATCACTCCAATCTTGAATAAATCCCAACTCCAAAGGTTCAATCACACCATCACCATCCTGGTCCATACTCATATTGATTGTCTCAGAGCTGTTATCAATGAACTGCTGTAGAACACCTATGTCCTCCTCCCAATAGCACTCATCTCCAATCTCCACAAAACCTTCATCACAAACCGGTTCCTCAAGAATAAAATCAATATTCAAAGTAAAATTTATTAGGTCTAGCTCATTCTCTGATAATTCCGGTGGTCCATTTATAGGATTAATACGGGCAAAAAAACCTTCTGGGAGTCGAACCGAATAATCAGTCCAGGCCGAATCTACCTCATATCGATAGTCAGGATGATAATAGTCCGTAGAAACAAAGTGCGCCCCGCTAGCCAGCG
>CAZNQF010000088.1:0-1221 GCA_964575125.1 uncultured bacterium | reverse complement strand
AATCATTCATAAGAATCCCCTGGTTGTCCAATCCGAATATGATCTTTCCTCTGGCCTCTTCCAATGTAGGCCATCCACCGTTTAGAACTGCATCTTCGAGCGTTGAAAAATTTCCTCTTACATCATCTGGAGTAATAATCTTCTCCAATGATTCACCAAATACATCACGGATATCTGCCTCAATCTCTTCCAGTCCAGTAAGATCAAAGGAAAGCGGAACGGTGTAAGTTACAGAGTCAGGCAGAAGTAAAAGTAGGTTCTCCAGCTCGGGATAATCATCAAAATAATCTCCCAAACCATCTGATTTACATTCGATCAAAACAAAAATAGGAACATGACCTGGAAATAGATTAGACCATACATTCAATTTTTCGAGTCCCTGCCTGAATGTGAGCAGATGAGTATCAAAATCAATATCTGGGAAATGGAGCACCTTTAATCCCGGTTCATTCAATTCAGGGATATCGGGGGTTACATCTTGTCCAGCGAACCAGTTTCCCATTCGAGAGGAAAACAAACCTCCATCAGGATCTCTGTACACATCCAGCTCAATCTGACGAATACCATAGGAGAGAAATTGTTGTGGTAAAATTAAATGAGTATAATCAATTGACAATCCCAACTCTGGAGCAATGGCATTTATTACACCCATGAGAGTATCATAAGGTGCGATATGGTAACTGTTATGACTACCTATAACCTGAAGCTGATTCAGTTTCAATTCATTGATAAGTGTGAGAAGTGAATCATTTTGATTCAGACTAAGCCAACCACCATTTCGGTTTTCCCAACCGAAGTATTTTGTGGTATCATGAACAATAATATTAGAAGAATAATCAAAAAATGAAAATGTGAAATAATCTCCTTCCGAGAGACCTTCATCTATATTATCAGTGGATGGATCATCACCATTAATTTCTAAAATGAAATTTGAACGATTGTCAGCTCGGAAAACTTTTGAACTTCCAGAACATACACCATCCGGATCAAATGCAGCTATCCAGTCACGATTAGAGGCGGGTGACTGTTCAACTGAGGTTTGACCTAAAATGGTTGCTGATAGAGGAGAATAATTATATTCGAATTCTGGGGGTTGGGCAAATAAATTACTAATAAAACAAAAAATTATTCCTGTGATTACTTTTTGACTCATTTAAAAATATTTATTGTTTCTTTTTTTTCATTTTATTAAATTAATATTTAGATATATACATAATCAAC
>CAZNQF010000087.1:5362-7986 GCA_964575125.1 uncultured bacterium | reverse complement strand
ATAAAAACAATCAACAGCGTCTATCTTTTACCAGGATATATCAACGCTCCAAAAGGTAAGGCTGGGCTTGAGTTTTTTTTAAAAAAACATACTAGCGTTCATTTTTTTAAAATCTCAAAGGACTCTTCTGGTATGTTTTCAGTCTTTTCTCATCAAAGAAACACCGTTGTGCCCGTTATTGATATTAAAAAACACTCCGGGGAGGACATCGCCGACAGCAACTGTCCGCGCGTCTTCTTTTTCTCTAAAAACACAAAAAACATAGTCCCAAATAACGCACAGCCGGTCATTTCGGATGTCCGCTTTAGTTTGTACATAAAAAAAACTAAGTCCCTAATTTTAAAAGACGAAACAAGCAAGACCGCCCTTTTGGGGGCCTCCTCTCGCTGGTCTATAGAATTGGCTCCTTCCTATAAAGAAATGAGTCTTGTAAACCTATCAGATCTTCAGTGGGGAGAGTTTGTTGTTCACGAGGACCATGGAGTTGGAGTTTATCGAGGCCTTGAAGACCTTGGGAGTGGGGAGTGTATAAAATTAAAATATAAAAACGGTGGGCGTCTCTACGTTCCGGTAATTAGTTTTGACAAAATTCACAGACTCGTAGGATCTCCATCTGCAGGCGTTAAAATCTCTTCTTTGGGCTCTGGGTCTTGGAAAAGGAAAAAAAGATTATTAAAAAAACATACCGAGAGCATTGCCGAAGAACTAATTAAAACATATTCACAAAGACAGCAGTCTCGTGGCTTTGTTTATAAAGGGCCCGGGCCATATTACTCTGCCATATGTAAGTCTTTTCCTTATGAAGAAACTTCGGGACAGCTTTCCGCCATAGAAGACGTAATGGCTGACCTGAACAGCCCCCAACCTATGGATAGGTTGGTTTGTGGCGACGTTGGTTTTGGAAAGACAGAGGTCGCAATTCGTGCATCAATTAGGGCAATAGAAAGTGATATGTTTGTTTTTGTTCTTGCTCCAACCACTCTCCTTGCAAACCAACACTTCTTTAGTTTTTCAAAAAGGCTTGTTCCTCTTGGTCTGCGCGTTGAGCTTTTGTCAAGGTTTAAAACCCCTGGTCAGCAAAAAAAAATAATAAACGACTTTTCTTTACAAAAAATAGAAGTTTTGGTTGGCACTCACCGTCTTCTGTCCGGAGATCTTAATGTCGGGCGCCTTGGGCTAGTTGTTGTTGATGAGGAACACCGCTTTGGCGTTAAACAAAAAGAAAAAATTAAATCTTTAAAAAAACAAATAGACGTTCTAACTCTTACGGCAACCCCAATACCAAGAACCCTTAAGCAGTCTCTTGTTGGTTTAAAAAAGATAAGCACCATAGCAACTCCCCCAAGATTGAGATATCCGATAAAAACGTTTGTTAATTTTTTTGATTGGGAAAAAATATTTATAGCACTTCGTCTTGAGGTTAATCGCGGTGGGCAGGTTTATTTTTTACATAACTCTATTGAAACGCTTGAATTTGTCTCAAAAAAAATTGTTTCTCGTTTTCCTGATTGTTCTGTTGGAATTGCTCACGGAAGAATGGATACCGAGAAACTAGGTCGGGTAATGGACCTTTTTTTTAAAAACAAACTAAACGTTTTGTGTTGTACAACAATAATAGGTTCTGGAATTGATGTTTCAAATGCCAACACAATTTTTATAAATAAAGCTCACAATTTTGGCCTTTCTCAGCTATATCAAATCCGAGGAAGGGTTGGGCGTGGGACCCGTCAGGCGTTCTGTTATCTTCTTGTTCCAAAGGGGCGCTCCTTAGCGGGAGCAGCCTTTCAGAGGCTTAAGGCCCTAGAGCAAAACACAAGCCTGGGTGCCGGCTATCGGGTTGCCCTAAAAGACCTAGATATTAGGGGAGCCGGAGATCTCTTTGGCACAAAACAAAGCGGAGCTGTGGGAAGCGTGGGCTTTCATATGTACAACAAGGCGCTCAACAGCTCTCTTGCAAAAAAAAGAGGTGCTCCTGCTTCTTCGCGCGCGCCCGAGGTGTCTTGCTCTGAGCCCTGTAATATTCCTCCATCTTATGTTCCCCTTTCTGAGGATAGACTATATTTTTATCAAAAGTTAGCACTTGCCGACTCTATTTTAAAAATTAATGATATAAAAGATGAAATTGTTGATCGTTTTGGCTCACCACCGTCCTCTTTCCTTTTCCTTCTATATATATCAAAAATCAAAACTGCTCTTTTGGGCTCCTCTCTTTTAAGGTTAGCCGTTGAGGATACTGTCGTTATTCTTTCTGTTGATTCTTTTTCTCCCTTTAGCTCTTTAAATTCTTTTTTGTTGGGGGTTTCAAAGAGTTTCGCGGTAAGGCCTGAAAGTGTTTTTTTTAAAAACAAAAAAAAACATCTCCAGATTCGGGTTAAAACACCAGGCCTTTCTGTTGATACCTTAAAAAAGATTTATGGCGCGGTAGAATCTCTGTTTTTAAACAACCGGTCTTGTTAATTTCTTCCATGACAAGGCTCCTATCTGTTGCTTTTCCTTCTTTATTTCTTTCCCTGCTCTGTTTTTCTTGCTCAAGAAAAAACTCTAGCGATGTGGTCGCAACCGTTGGTGGTAGTTTTATTTCTTCTAATGAAGGTTTTTTATTCGGATTGCACACGTGAAAGCGG
>CAZNQF010000087.1:0-5352 GCA_964575125.1 uncultured bacterium | reverse complement strand
ATTAAAAAAAATAGTCAATGAAGAAAACAAAGACAGTCTCTTTGTTTTTGATTATATCTCTGGGTGGGCAGAAAAAGAACTGCTGTTTCTTGGCTCGCTCTCGGTTGGACTAGATAAAGATTTGGATATAAAACAGCGGGTTTACGATTATAAGAAAACGGCTTTGGGAATGGGTTTTTTGAACTTAAAAAAAAAGAATATTACTGTGGGAGAAAAAGAAATAAACACATACTATAATAAGAACATTGATGCCTTCACAAGAAAAAGGGCTGCTATTCTTTCTTCTGTTGTTTCTGTTACAGAGCGCTCCCTGGCTTTAAAAATCAAAAAAAAGCTTAAATCTTCCTCTTCAATAAAAGTTTCAGACGCAATATCAAAGTACGGAGGAGTAACAAAAGAGATTCAAAGCGGAGAGCTTCCTATAAAAATAAACAATAAGCTTTTTAACGGTTCGGGTGTCAAGGCTGGCAGTGTTGTTGGTCCTTATTTTGTAGACTCAAAATATCATTTATTTAAAATAGAAAAACTGTTCAAAAGGGGTTCCTTTTTTGATATAGAAAATGTGTATAGCGAAATTTATCAAAGAATAAAAAACAAAAAAGAAAATTTTCTCTATGAGGAGATAATAGATAGCCTAAGTCTTCAATACAATGTAAAAATTCAAAACAAAAAAATCAGGAGTCTTTTTTAAAATGAGATTATTTATACCTTTATTTATGTTTTCTTTTTCTTTTTCGCTAGAGATGGTTTTTGAGGGGGTTTCAGCTGTCGTTGAAAATAATATTATTTTAAAAAGTGAGGTTTCTCAAATAGCCTCTATGTCTGCTCTTCAGCAGAAAATAGACACAAAAAAGGACCCCGAAGCTTTAATACAGATTCAAGCTCAAGTTTTACAGGGGCTTATAGACCAAAAGGCGGTTCTTGAAATGGCTAAGCTTGATTCCGTAGAGGTAAGCGAAAAAGAAGTAAATGATGCAATGGAGAAACAAATTGACAACATAATATCTCAGGCGGGAAGTCGCACCTTAGCTGAAGAATATATAGGACAAACAATTAAAGAATTTAGAAGAGAGTTTTGGCAAGAAATGCAAGAAAGGCTTATCACAGATCAATATCAGTTTACTCTTTTAAATAAAATTACAATAAACAGAAGTGATGTTCTTTTGTTTTATGAAGAATTTAAAGACAGTCTCGGCTCTCTTCCTGCTCTTTATAAGTTAAACCACATTCAACTCCCTATTAATCCAGATGATAAAAGCAAAAAAGAGGCCCTTGAAAAAATTAACAGTATTAGAAATAAAATTATTATGGGAGAAAGTTTTGATTCTCTTGCGGTCAAATATTCAGAAGATTTTGGTAGTTCTTCTGCTGGAGGAAGCTTGGGATACGTAGAGAGGGGATCCCTTGTAAAGGCCTTTGAAGTCGTTGCTTTTACGCAAGACATAGACAAAGTTAGTGAGCCTGTTTTGACCGAGTTTGGATATCATTTAATTGAAACTTTAGACAAAAAGGGAGACAGAGCTAAAATAAGACACATCCTCGTTAAACCAATAAAAACAAACAAAGATGAAACAAAAACAATTGAACTAGCAAGGTCAATTAAAGATTCATCAATAGATATAAATTCTTTCAAGCTCTTAGCAAAAAAACACTCCGCAGACGAGAAAACAAAAAAAATAGGGGGAGATCTTGGTTGGGTTGACCTCTCCGTTTTTCCCATTCCAGAATTTAATGATGTTTTAAGCTCTATAGGCTCTGTTGATTCCTGCAGCGATCCCATAAAAACATCATATGGATATCATCTTGTCTGGCTTTCTGACGTTAGGCCCGGGGGAAGCCCCGGTCTCTCCTATCATTGGCCGGAGATCGAAGCAATGTCTTTAAATTACAAAAAAAGCCTGTGGTTTCAAGAGTGGTTAAAAGCAGCAAAAGAAGATTTATATATTAAAATTTTAAATTAAAAAAAATATATTTTGTTAATAATTAGTTAATAACTGAAGAGTATATAATAAAATAATTTATTTTATGATATATTTAACATTTTTTATTTAGTATTAACATAATCTATTACTTTATCTCTTTCTGTTTTATAATTATTTTAAATAAATATAATTATAAAAATCTTAAGTTATTAACAATGTTAACACCTTTATTATAATTAATTATATATTATATAATATTATTACATCAAATATATTTTCATAATTTGTACTAATATAAAACGTTTTTAAATTCAGCATCTTTATTAACAATGAAATTTTCAACTACAAAAACAGACCTACAAAACGCTCTACAAAAACTATCCAAAATAATTCCTAACAGAACTACAATTCCAATTCTTGGAAATGTTTTAATAATTTCAGAGGCTGGCTCAATTAACATGAGAGCAACAGACCTCGAGCAAACCTTAATTTTAAAGACACCTGCGAGCATAGAAGAAGAAGGATCTGCAGTTATTCCTGTTGAGCCTCTTTTAAATATTACAAACGAGCTCCCTGATAGCAGGATAACTATTACTATAGATAAAAACCAAAATATCACACTTAAAAGCGACACAGGAGAATATGTTTTAAAGGGAATGGAGCAAGGAGAGTTTCCCGCTCCTCCAGATTTTAATAAAGAAAAACCTGTAATCCTTTCTTCTAAATTATTAAAATCAATAATAAAAGTTGCAAGTTTTGCTATAAGCCGTGATGAACTAAAGCCTTCTCTCACGGGCGTGCTGATGCAGTTTGAACAAAACAGTCTAACAGTAGTATCTACGGACGGACACCGGCTTGTAAGGTATAAAGTAAATAATTTTAATTCAGGTGATTTTTCTGGGAATATAATAATACCAAGAAAATTTTTAAATTTAGCTCAAAATCTTTTAGGAAAAACAGAGTCAGTAGAAATGCAAATAGGAAAAAATAATATAACAGCATCCTTTGGCTCTGACACAGTATGTTCAAGGGTTATAGATGAACAGTACCCTGACTACGAGAGCGTTATCCCAAAAAACAATGATAAAACCCTACAGGCTAATAATCAAGATCTAATTTCTGCAGTAAAGAGAGTATCAATTTTTTCAAATAGAACAACTCAGCAAATTTCAATTAAAATTGATAAAGGAAAAATTGAAATTGGAACAGAAGACACAGAAAAAGCAACAAAAGCCCTAGAAAAATTAAGAGCAGAATATGAAGGAGACCCCATAACCATTGGATATAATGCTTTATATTTGAAAGAATTATTATCAATTATGCCAAGCAAGAAGATAACCATTAAACTTAACACACCAATTAGTGCCAGCGTTTTCTATCCAGGGGAAAAAGAAAAAGACACAGAAATAACAATGCTCCTTATGCCAATCCGGCTAAACGATTAAAATAGCGCCTGTTCAAATCGCAGTCTTTTTTTTGTATAAAGGGGGTCTTTCTTAACAACAGGAAGAACAAAACAAACCCAAAAGAAAACAATGGAAAAACTAGAAAAAGCAATAAAAAAAACCCTTACAGAGACAGGTATAGAAAAATATATTGAAAAAGGAAACGCAATGCTTCTCTGGTCGTCTATTGTCGGAAAAAAAATTGACAAAGAAACAGAAACAAAAAGCATAAAAAACGGAGTGTTGACAGTAAAAGCAAGCACCCCAACCTGGAGAAACGAGTTAATGTTTCAAAAAAAAGATATAATACAGAAGATAAATAAGAACCTAAAAAAAACAATTATAAGGGACATAAGGTTTATATAATGCCAGACCCACAAACCACAACATACGGAGCAGAAAAAATAACAGTTTTAAAGGGGCTTGAAGCAGTAAGAAAACGCCCAGCAATGTATATAGGAGATGTAGGAAAGAGAGGCCTTCATCACCTTGTTTATGAGGTGGTAGACAACTCAGTTGACGAAGCTCTTGCTGGCCATTGTTCTGAAATAAAAGTTTTTTTTAATAAAGACAACTCAATAACTGTTTGCGATAACGGAAGAGGAATTCCCGTAGATATCAATAAAGAAGAAAAAAAACAAGCGCTTGAAGTGGTTATGACATTGTTGCATGCAGGAGGAAAATTTGATAAAGGAACCTACAAGGTCTCAGGGGGCCTGCATGGGGTAGGGGTTTCTGTTGTTAATGCTCTTTCAGAAAAGATGATCGCAGAGGTACACAGGGAAGGAAAAATACATAGGCAAGAGTACGAAAAGGGAATAGCAACTACTGAAGTAAGGGTTGTAGGAGAAACGAAAAACACAGGCACCGAAATCACATTTTTACCAGACAAAGAAATTTTCAACATAGTAGACTTTGAGTATGAAATTATAGCTGACAGACTAAGAGAGCTGGCATATTTAAATAAGAACCTTTCTATTAAAATAAAAGATAAGAGAAAAGAAGAGGGAGCTTCAGAAATTTTTAGTTTCAAAGGAGGGCTCAGCGACTTTGTTAAGTTTTTAGATGAAAAAAACAACCCAATCCACAGTAAAATTATAACAATTAACAAGGAAGACACAGAGGTCCCTGTTGACCTAGCTTTTCGCTACGGAAACACGTACAATGAAAACATTCTCACCTTTGTGAACAACATTAATACAATTGAAGGAGGAACCCACCTCTCTGGGTTTAGGTCTGCGCTTACAAGGGCAATGAATAACCACGCCGCCAAAAACAATTTAACAAAAAAGACAAAGAATGAAAAAATAAACCTAACAGGAGAGGATTTTAGAGAAGGGCTAACAGCAATACTAAGCATTAAAGTGGCTGAGCCACAATTTGAGGGACAAACAAAAACAAAGCTGGGAAATGGAGATGTAAAGGGTATAGTAGACAACACTGTTTATCAAGGAACATTGGATTTTCTTGAACAAAACCCCTCTGTGGGGAAAAGAATAATTGAAAAAGCTCTTCTTGCTGCAAGAAGCAGAAGCGCAGCAAGAAAAGCAAGAGAACTTATAAGAAGAAAAAGCGCACTAGGAGGCGCTACTCTGCCAGGAAAGCTTGCAGACTGCTCAAACAGGGACCCGGCATTTTGTGAGATATACCTAGTAGAGGGAGACTCTGCCGGCGGATCTGCAAAACAAGGAAGAGACAGGCGGACCCAGGCGATTTTACCGCTCAGGGGTAAGGTAATTAATTCTGAAAAAGCAAGAGTTGACAAACTACTATCAAACAATGAGGTTCAGTCAATAATTACGGCGCTTGGAACAGGGTTTGGTGGAGACAACGACGCAGGAGAGAAGCTCAAGGGAGATTTTACAATTGAAAAACTCCGATACCATAAGGTTATAATAATGACAGATGCTGACGTTGACGGTTCCCACATACGCACACTGCTTCTCACTTTTTTTTATAGAAAGATGAGAGAAATAATTGACTGT
>CAZNQF010000086.1:0-7988 GCA_964575125.1 uncultured bacterium | reverse complement strand
GAGGCTATGGAAAAAGCAATGAAAGCTGAGGGGCAAATATGAAATCATTAGACACTCTCAGCCAAACGAAAGAAAAAATTTCTATGATCACGTGCTATGACTTCCTCTCTGCAAATATTGTTTCAGCTACAGATATTGACCTTGTTCTTGTTGGGGACAGCGCAGCGATGGTTATTTATGGATATGAAACAACTGTTCCTGCTACCATTGAAATGATGGAAGTACACGTACGTGCCGTTCGTCGTGGTCTGTCTGGAAAACCATTAATTGCCGATATGCCTTTTTTGGCTCACAGGAAAAGCCTTGATTTGACAATGGGTGCGGTAGACCGCCTAATAAAATCGGGAGGAAATGCCGTTAAAATTGAAGGCGCAGGTGACTCAGTAAAAACAATCGAACATATTGTTAAGTCAGGAGTCCCGGTAATGGGGCACCTGGGAATGACACCCCAATCTATTAATCAATTTGGGGGGTGGAAAGTGCAAGGCAAAAAAGAACAGGCCGCGGATAAAATACTTTCTGATGCAAAAGAGCTTGAACGTGCTGGGGTGGTCTCTGTGGTTTTAGAAATGGTCCCATCTAAATTAGCCTCGACAATTACCAAAAAGATAAACATACCCACCATTGGAATTGGTGCGGGACCACACACCTCCGGACAAGTTTTAGTTTATCATGATGTTTTGGGGTTAAATCCAAAATTTAAACCTAAATTTCTCAGAACATATCTAAACGGATATGAAAGCATTAAAAATGCTTTAAATGATTATTCAAATGATGTCAAAAACGGAACCTTTCCATCAAAAAAAGAAAGCTTTTGAGATGATTCGGTTCACCACAATTTCTCAGTGGAGAAAGCATAAAAACACACCTGAGACGGCTGGAAAAACCATCGGTTTTGTTCCCACAATGGGAGCACTACATTCTGGACATTTATCATTAATTAAAAAATCCAAAACAGAAAACGATCTAACAATAGTTAGTATTTTTATAAACAAACCGCAGTTTAATGATAAATCTGATTATGTTGATTATCCTCGAAATATTGAAAAAGATGTTCAATTGCTAAAAACACAGTCCACAGATTTTTTACTAATTCCTGAATACAAAGAGCTGTACTCCGATGACTATCAATTTAAAATAACCGAGAAAAGCTTTAGTAAATTAATGGAAGGAAAGCATCGGCCGGGGCACTTTGATGGCGTGTTGACCGTTGTAATGAAGTTGCTTATTGGGATAGCTCCCTCTAAATCTTATTTTGGGGAAAAAGACTTTCAGCAATACTACCTAATCAGAGATATGGCTAAATCTTTTTTAATAGAAACAAAAATTGTGGTATGTCCGACTATTAGAAACATAGATGGATTAGCAGAAAGCTCTAGAAATGCCCTCCTGTCTCCCTCTGCGCTTAAAAAAGCTTCTCTTTTTTTTAAAGAGTTGAGTTCTACTAAAACTAAGGATAAGGTTTTTGATGAATTGAAAAAGTTAGGATTTGATGTAGAATATATTGAAGAGTTTGGGGGACGCAGGTTTGGTGCAGTTAATATTGATAATGTAAGGTTAATTGATAATATTGAAAAAAAACATTCTTTTTAAAATAAGTGGCTCTATCGCTGCCTATAAATCAGCGAGTCTCATTTCTTTGTTAGTTCAAGAGGGGCACGAGGTTCAGACAGTAACCACCGTTTCTGCAAAAAACTTTATAGGTGACGCTACACTGGAGGGGTTAACAGGAAGACCTGTTTTATCTGATTTATATGAACCAGGAAAAATGATGGCTCATGTTGATTATATAAACTGGGCAGATCTAACGCTTTTTGTTCCCGTAACTGCAAACATGTTGAACTCAATGGCTCATGGGCTGGGTAGGTGCTTGGTGTCCTCAATGTTTTTAGCTCACGATTGGAAAAAACCATACATTATCGCTCCCGCAATGAACTCAAAAAAGCTCATCCACCCCACAACCAATAAATCAATTCAGAGCCTAATATCCTGGGGAGTTATAGTTTTGCCCCCCTCAGAAGGTCTCCTCGCCTGTGGTGAGTCTGGAGAGGGTAAAATGATGGAGCCGGAAAACATAAGACAGAATGTTTCCAGGTTTATTGATGATATCCCAACGAAAAAGGTTTTGATTACTTCTGGTGGAACACAGGAGTCTCTTGATGCGGTTCGGGTCGTTACAAATCTTAGCACAGGGCACACTGCTTCTCAGTTAGCAAGCCAGTTTGTACGCTCTGGGTGGGATGTTTCTTATCTACACGGGTGTGGCGCTAAGGTGCCCACAGGGGCATATGAAACAACTGAGTTTTTTTCCTTATTAAATTTGAAAAATTTAATTAAAAAACAACTTTCCTCTCAGAAATTTGATGCAGTAATACATCTGGCTGCTGTAAGCGACTATGTCCCTGTTTCTATAAATAAAAATGGGAGCTACAAAAAAATAAATTCAAACAAAAAGTTTGCCTCCACAGAAAAAAAAATAACGGTTAAATTTGAACGGACACCTAAGTTGGTTCAATCTATCAAAAAATATTCTAAAAACACAAATTTAATTCTTATAGCTTTCAAAATGACTTCAGGGGAATTAGATGGAAAGTCCGAATCACAAAAATTATTGAAAGACTCAAAATCAAGCTGGGTTGTTCAAAATAATTACAGTGACAGAAAAAATGGAAAACAAAAAAATTTCACAATTTATGGAAGAAATGGGTTTTTAAAAAAAATTATCACATCTTCTGAGCTTGGTTTAGAGTTAGAAAAACTATGTAGGTCTGAAACATGATTTTAGTTTTAGATGTTGGCAACACATCTATCCACGGGGGTGTGTTTAAAAATGACGAGTTGGTTTTTCAATTTAGAAAATCATCTGCCTTCCGAAACTCGTCTGATGAAATAGGTGTGTTTTTGCGGTCAATTCTAAGAGAAAATTCAATTAACTCCACCGAAATATCATTCGTCGGCTTTTGTTCTGTCGTTCCGGACAGGGTTCACTCAATACGAAATGCTTTTTTAAAATATTTTAACAAAGAACCTTTCGAGTTATGTCCTGGAGTTAAAACGGGATTAAAAATACTTTATCGAAACCCTATTGAGGTCGGAGCAGATCGCATAGCAAACTCTTTAGCTGGACTAAGCCTATTCCCTAATAAAAACTTATTAATTGTAGATTTTGGAACAGCAACCACTATTGATGTTATAGGTAAAAATCGGGAATATCATGGTGGAATTATCTACCCAGGTATTCAGATGTCAATGGAGGTCTTGGAAAATAAAACTGCAAAGCTTCCCTCCGTGGAAATAATACAAATGAAATCAGCTTTAGGTAAATCAACTAGCGAAAGTATCCAGAGCGGCCTGTTTTTTGGGCAAATAGGTATTGTTAAAGAATTAAAGTCTCGTATTACTTTTGAGGTTTTTAATAATGAGGAGCCTGTTGTTCTTGCAACTGGTGGTTTTTCTCGTTTATTTCGTTCCTCTGGGCTGTTTCATTCTGTAATACCTGATTTGGCGTTGCACGGAATTCATATATCGTTGAAACTTAATCATAAACAAAATTAACACTTATGGAAAGAATACTATTAAAATCTAAAATACATCGGGCTGTCGTGACCGATGCAAATTTAAACTATGAGGGGTCCGTTTCAATATGTCCACATATTATAGACGCAGCAAAAATAGTTGAATTTGAAAAGGTTGATATTTATAATATTAATAACGGCGATCGAATCTCTACTTATGCTATAAAAGGAATTGATGGTGAAATATGTTTAAACGGTGCCGCTGCTCGTCAGGCACAACCTGGTGATAAGGTAATTATCGCAAGCTACGTTCACGTAAAAGAAAATAAACTACAAGGCTTTAAGCCTACATTGGTCTATGTAGATGAAAAAAATAAAATTTTTGAAGTAAAATAAAATTTTAAATGAGCGGTTTTCAAACGGTAGACATAGGACATCGTGGTTTTTCTTTGGATACCGCACTGTCTGTTTTAGAGGTAGAAATCAGCAAAGTTCAATTTGAAGGAGAAAACCGTTGTGTAAAAATTATACATGGTCACGGTAGGGGTGCCTTGCGAACAGCAGTAAGGTCTTGGTGTGAGAATCAAGGTGGACGTTTTCGCTGTGTTATTTTTGGAGAACACTATGACATATTTAATAAAAACACATCAGAAATGAGGACAGATTGCGGAAATCCAATCGATATAGATTTAGGGAAAAAAAATCGGGCTATTACATATATTTGGCTTTGGTAGTTTTTTGTTACATGCCAGTTTAAAAAGAAAATTTTCTTGCTAACCGTACTTTTTTGGAAGTAATATTTCAAAATAATATTCAATACTATGTGTTTTAAACTAAAACTTAATAACAATAGAGAGTATATTTTAGTGGGTGAGTTTGTTGATCTGGTGTAGTGAAACGGGAAACCGCATCCCATTACCTCGGTCCTTACATTAAACTCCAAATTTACCCACTATAAGTAAATAAATTTACTATTCTGTGTATCTTGAACAGCTCATTGTTTAAATTAAATGTAGTTATTTAAGAAAATAATTAAAACTTTGCGCTTCTCGAACGATTATAATATAGATAGGATGTAAAAAATTAAAGGAGTAACAATTTTATGGATATAGCAACATTAGTTGGAATTCTAGCGGGCCTTGGGATGATTTTAGGTGGAATTTTCAGCGCTGCGGCGGCGGCTGGAGCTGGAACTGGTGTGTTTATTTCGGTTAGTAGTTTTATTATTGTTTTTGGTGGAATGATAGCCTCTGTGGCTGTTGCTTTTCCGTTAAATGATGTTTTACAGTTGGGAGCTGCAATTGGCGCAACCTTCAAAGGTAGTGGCGATAAACTAGGGTCTTACGTTGATGAGGCCGTTGATGTTGCTGAGGTTGCAAGAAAGGGAACAACTGAACTAGAAGGAAAGCTGGGGTCAGTTAAAAACTTCTTTTTTAAAGATGCTCTTCAGATGGTTGTGGATGGATATTCAGAAGATGAAATTGAATCTATTCTAAATACTAGAATAGACTATCGTGAGGTCAGAGAAAACGCTCAAGCAAGTTTATTTAAAACAATGGGAGAGATGGCTCCTGCCTGGGGAATGGTAGGAACTCTTATTGGTTTGGTCATCATGCTTGCAGGTTTTGGTGGAGAAGGCGGAGGAACTGATGCTCTAGGTGCGGGAATGTCTGCTGCGCATATCGCCAAAAATTATGGATCAGTTTTGGCTAATTTGTTTTTTCTTCCTATGGCAGCAAAGGTGGGAAGCAAAATACAGTTTACATCAACAATCCAAGCGCTACTGGTGGAGGGCGCTCTTTTGATACATCAAAAGAAGCACCCGATTATAGTTCGAGAAAAACTAAACTCTTTTATTCCACCTAAAGAGTGGAAAAGAGAGGGCTAGTTGGCTAAAACGGTCGACTTTAAAAAGGGGTTTAAAGCAGGGGCAGGTTCCGTTACTGAGGGGCTTCCAGGTTGGTTTGGAACCTTTGCAGATATGATGACTCTCTTAATGGCATTTTTTGTGTTATTGGTGGCCATGTCAACTATGGACCCTGTTAAATTGCAAGAGATGGCTGACTCTGTGGGTAAGTCTGTTGGAACAAAGAAAAAAATGGCTGGTGCAATGGACTTGGCAGATATAAAGTCTGAGGTTGTTAATATGCTTGAAAAACAAGAAAACGAAGAAATGAAAGAACAAATGGATGTGTATTCTACACCAGAGGGTCTTGTAATCTCAGTATCTCAAGAGGCAAGTTTTGAGGCAGGATCTTCAAGCCTTAAACCTCAATTTCAATCTATTTTAGATAAAATCCTTCCAATAATAAATGATCCAAGAAATTATCACCCAGTTCTTGTTGAGGGACATACAGATAACCGTCCAATACCAAAAAAACTTCAAAAAAAATATTTAACAAACTGGGAGCTTTCTTCAGCGAGAGCTTCTTCTGTGGTAAGAAGATTAATTGAAAAGGATGTGGACCCACTAAGACTAGAGGCAAAAGGGTTAGCTGAGTTTTCCCCCAGAGAAAAACCACCTTTTCCCCGGATGCTCGATCAGGCATGGATTGCAGAAACAAACAACAGTCCTGAAAGTAGAGCAAAAAACAGAAGGGTTGATATTTTATTTCCAAAGAAAAGCATGAAAGATCATATGGGGCCAAAGGTTGAAAAAGATGTTGATGCTGAAACAGCATCAGCAGAATAAATATCCTTATTTTAGCTTAACTTAAAAAATAAATTAAAGCTCTGCCTGAGCTGCTGAAAGGCGAGCGATGGGAACCCTAAAAGGAGAACAACTTACATAATCTAATCCATTATCTTTGCAAAATTTAATTGAATCCGGATCTCCTCCGTGCTCTCCACAGATACCAATTTTAATTTCAGCTTTTACACTACGACCTAACTTAACTGCCATAGAAATCAGTTTTCCAACTCCCGAAACATCTATCGATTGAAAAGGGTCGTGAGATATAATGTTTTTTTCTAAATAGTCAGGAAGAAAAGAACCAACATCGTCACGGCTAAATCCATAAGTGGTTTGGGTTAGGTCGTTTGTACCAAAACTGAAAAATTCTGCTTTTTCTGCAATTTCATCAGCTGTTAGACAGGCCCTTGGTAGTTCAATCATTGTTCCCACAGTATATTTAAAAGTAATCTTAGTTTCATTAAAAACATCGTTCCCCACCTTCCTTACAATAGCTTCCTGATCTGTAAACTCAGAAGAGGTTCCTACCAGTGGAATCATGATTTCAGGAAAAACAGAGAGTCCTTCCTTTGTAAGGTCCGCTGTTGCTTCCATTATTGCCCTTGCCTGCATTTCTGTAATTTCAGGGTAAGCTATACCCAGTCGACAGCCTCGATGACCAAGCATTGGGTTTAACTCGTGAAGGGTTGTAATTCGTTTTTTAACTTCTAGGGGGTCTTGGTCAACATGGCTTGCAAGCTCTCTAATCTGCTCATCAGATAATGTAATATATTCATGAAACGGGGGGTCGAGCAGGCGAATGGTTACAGGCTTTCCGTTCATTACTTTTAAAATACCCTTAAAGTCTTCTTTTTGAAAAGGAAGTAGCTCCATTACGGCTGATCTTCTGTCTTTTTTATTATCTGCTAAAATCATTTTTCGGACTGCCAATATACGGGAATCATCAAAAAACATGTGTTCTGTGCGGCACAGGCCTATTCCTTCTGCTCCAAATTTGATTGCCTGCAATGCATCGTCGGGGGTATCTGTGTTGGTTCTTATTTTCAGTTTTCGTATATCATCAGACCAATTCATTAAAATATTATATTCTTTATGTGCTGTTGGGTCTGCATCAATTAATTTTAATTTTCCACTGTAAACGTTTCCTAGTTTCCCGTTCATTGTTATCCAATCACCTTCAAATAATTTTTCCCCTTTTATAGAAACTGTACGATTCTTTATGTCAATGTGAAGATCGCTACAGCCCACGATACAACATTTTCCCCAACCTCTCGCCACTAGGGCCGCGTGGGATGTTATCCCTCCTTTTGCTGTAAGAATTGCTTCAGCTGCGTGCATTCCGTGCACATCTTCTGGGGAGGTTTCTTCTCTTATAAGAATTACTTTTTCTCCCTTATTGCGCCAGGCCTCTGCGTCGTCAGCGCTAAACACAATTTTCCCCGCTGCTCCTCCTGGTCCTGCGGGAAGACCTTTTGTTAGTAGTGTTGCTTTTTTCTCGTTGTCAGGGTCAAGCATTGGGTGTAGAAGTTCATCTAGCTGTACTGGTTTTACACATATCAGTGCTTAGGTTTTTTCTATCATATTTTCGTTTACCATGTCTACAGCTATTTTTATGGCTGCCGCTCCGTTTCTTTTACCAACCCGCGTTTGTAACATCCACAATCTTCCTTCTTGAATTGTAAATTCTATGTCCTGCATATCAGTAAAGTGGGATTCTAAACTTTTTCTTATTTTCGCTAGCTGATTATAAGAATCCGGCATGGAGAGTTCTAGTGAGGGAT
>CAZNQF010000085.1:1782-8091 GCA_964575125.1 uncultured bacterium | reverse complement strand
ATACGAACAGCAATTTTATCAGTTATACCAGTTTCACCATAAATAATCACCAATTATTCATAAATTTCTTTAGATAATAAATATACCGGATTTTCAATATCTTTTATTGAATATATTTTACGTTTTTCCAACAAAGTAATGAATACCTTCTGAATATTTTTTTCTAGTTTCATATCAATATTTAAAAGATTTTGGATTAAATATATCAGTGGTATTAAAGAGAAACTAACCGCTGAACGGGGTTGTAATCCTCCCGGAATAATAATTTTATCAAAACCATTTTGTTCTAACTGATGCGCAAGTTTTCCTCCAGTTGTTATACCAATTATAGCCGATTTTTTTCCTTTGGCCTCATTAAATGCCGAAAGAGTTTCTTCGGTATCTCCTGAATACGAAGAACAAATCACTAGAGAAGATTTATTCACCCAGTTTGGTAGAGAGTAATCTCTTGATATGTACAAAGGTATTGATAAATGATTTTTCAGAAGTGTGAGGAGCAAATCTCCTCCAACTGCGGAACCACCCATACCTGCAATAACAATATTTTTTATATTATTATATTGCTTGGTTAATTTTATTTTTTTTCCAATTTTCAGGGCAGTTCCAAGCTGATTTGGGAAATCAAAAATTGATTGAAACATATCTGACTTATCTATTTTATGATAATTCATTTTATTAATGGTCTCTCGTTAGTATTAAATCTGTAAATTGGGTTAAACTTGAATTGCAGGATTCAGGGACATTATCTAACATATTAATAGCTTTATCAATATAAGAATGAATCATTTTTTCCACCTTATCAATTATTTTATTCTCTTTAATAAATAATTTTTGTTTCCTAATTGATTCTCCCATATCATCAAAATTCGAATTCAATTCATCCCACTCACGATAATTTTTTTCTCTTGCTAAAATAGACAATATGGTTTGTTTCCCTTTTGTTAAATCGCTCCCTAAGCTTTTACCCATTTGCTTCTCATTCGCAAAAATTTCTAATAAATCATCCTGTATCTGGAATGCTGTTCCGAGATAATTCCCAAATAATCTTAATGCTTGAACCACTTTATCATTTTTACCTGCTAAAATCCCAGCTAACTCGGTACATAGACCAATAAGATAACCAGTTTTTTTTTCTATCATAACAAGATAGTCATCCATAGAAATATTAATATCGTTCTCATATTGTTTATCATATGCCTGCCCTTCACAAACCATTAAAGCTGCATCATTAAAGGTTTTAATTACTTTTAAGGGATGAACATTAACTTGTGAAATCAAACTTAATGATAAAACATAAATTCCATCACCTGCTAATATCGCGGTTGATGTATCCCATTTTTTATGGATTGTATGTTTACCATGTCGAACATCATCCTGATCCATAATATCATCATGAACTAATGTAAAATTATGGAGTAGTTCTACCGCAAGCCCTGCATATTTTAGATCTTCCTTATTTACTCCTAGCGCTTCTCCTGTTAAATATAATAAAATTGGTCTTAAACGCTTTCCCCCCCCAGATAAAGCATAGGATATTGGTTCATAAATATAGGACGGACTTTTAGGAAGGGAAAGTGATTCTATTTCTCTATTGATTATATCTCTCAAGCCAGAGATATACTCTTTATCTAACTTAATGCTCAAATGATGCAGAGATTGTGCCAAAAGAATTTAATTTATCCATTACCATTTCTTTTATCTCTTCCATTCGTTCTTTTGTTTTCGCTTCAAACCTGCAAACAATTACAGGTTGCGTATTTGATGCTCTTACAAGGCCCCATCCATCACCAAATTTAATTCTAACACCATCAATCGTATTACAATCATAATTTTCAGAAAAATATTGAGTGGATTTTTCAGCAATATCAAATTTGTTTTGGTCTGTTCCACAATCTAATCTCATTTCTGGTGTAGAAAAATATGTTGGAATTTCCATTCTTAATTCTGATAATGTTTTTTGTGTTCGAGATAAAGTTTGCACGAGCCTTGCTGCAACATAAATCGCATCATCATAACCATAGTAATCATCAGCAAAAAATATGTGACCACTCATTTCTCCACCAAATTTACATTTTAATTCAGTCATTTTCTGTTTAATAAGAGAATGACCTGTATTCCACATAACCGGTTTACCTCCGTGCTTTATAATCATGTCCTCCAGTGCTTGTGAACATTTAACATCAAATAATACTTCGTTGCCATTACTTACAATTTCAGGCAAAAATAATGTCATTAATTGGTCTGCCCAAATAATTTTACCCTTATTATCAACTACTCCGATTCGATCTGCATCTCCATCAAATGCAATTCCCAAATCATAATCTCCTGATTTTACCTCTAAAATTAAATCTTTAAGATTTTTTTCAACTGTTGGGTCTGGATGATGATTGGGAAATGTTCCATCCACATCACAAAATAATTCTGTCAATTCTACTCCTAAATCTCTGAACAACTTAGGCGCAATCAAACATCCAGCTGCATTTGCAGAATCCATAACAATTTTCATAGGTCGTTCAAAGGTGATTTTACTTTTTACCATATCCAAATATTCTGTTCTTAGATTGTATGGTGCTTCATTTGCAGAGCCAGAATCAAAATCATTATTTTCGATTATTCCTTTAATTTCCTGTATAGCTTTACCAAAAACTGGTTTTTTGAACATAGATAATTTAAATCCGTTGAATTCAGGAGGGTTATGACTACCTGTGATTTGAACAGCACCTCCAACTCCTAGTTTAAACATACTAAAATAATTGACTGGTGTTGGCAAAAGGCCTAGTTTAATTACATCAATCCCTGTAGATAAAATCCCAGCCTTAAAATGTTTCATCAAAGAAGGGGTAGACAATCTTACATCACCGCTAAGAGCTACCTCTCTACCTCCATTTCTACCCAAATAGGTCCCAAATCCTTTTCCCAAAAGAACTACCATTTCTGGAGAAAAATCTTCAGCTACTTTACCACGAATATCATACTCGCGAAAAATATATGGATTTATTTTCATATAAAAACTATATTAAGAGATAAAAAAAAATTGCATGAATGGTCTAATTTAAGGACTTAAATAAATTGAGTCTTAGTTATCTTTAAGTACTTTTCTCAAAAATCCTTCTTTATTTTTTAATAACAATTCTGCTTCTTTTAAAGTACATTTTTTCTTAATCATAATGATTGCTTTTTTAACTGAATTATCAGCTTCCTTGAGTACTCTCTTTGCCTTATTATTTTTTACACCGGTTAATTGGGAGACTATCCGGATACCTCTATCCATTAATTTTTGATTTACTATCATAAGATCAACCATTAGATTCCCATACACTTTACCTAATTTGATCATAGTTGTGGTTGATATCATATTTAAACGAGTAGAGCCTGTAATAACTTCATTACCGGTCTTTACTTTTATTATAGAATCTGCTTCAACTATATAATATGGATTTGAGTTACATATTAAATAACAGGTTTTAGCTCCTATTGATTTTGCATATTCTAATCCTGATTGAACATATTTTGCAGCACCGCTTGTGCTGATTCCAATTACAATATCTCCTTTTGAGACTCCTCCCCTTTTTAAATCATTTACCCCATTTTTCTCCACATCTTCTGCCCCTTCTATAGATTTCCTTAAAGCTATATCTCCTCCTGCAATAATACCGGTAAACAAACTACTATCTGCTGAAAACGTAGGGGGAATTTCGGATGCATCTAGAACTCCTAAACGTCCGCTTGTTCCTGCACCAAAATAAAATATTCGATGTCCATTTTTTATGGCTGATACGCATAGTTTTACTGTTTCCTCAATTTGCAATATTGCATGTTCTATCTCACAAGCAACGGACTTATCTTCATGGTTAATTATACAGAGGATTTCATGAATCGATTTTTTATCGATAGAAGCATAATTAGGATTTTGTCCCTCAGTTTCCAAATTTTCTCGAGAATTCATACCATAATTTAAATCATGGAACATTTTAAAGTAAATTAAGAAGAATTAAAAATAGATAATTAATCAAAAACATATGAATAAAACTTTAAAATGGATAAATATTGAATTAAGTATCTTACTGAATGACGTAGAAACATTTACTCATCATGCATTTGAGAATGGTGCTATTTCAATTTGGGAAAATCTTGAATCTTCTGAAAAGCTATTTTCTCCAAATTTTAATGAAGCATATTCGACTTTTACAGTAACAGTAAATTCTTTAATCAAACCTCAAGAATTTATATCTAAAATAAAAAAAGATACAGAAATTGAATTAATTGACCATGGAAACATTTCTTTTATTGATGATAAAGATTGGTTAAAACACACTCAAGGATTTCATCAATCTATTAAAATAAATAATAAACTTTGGATATGTCCGACCTGGGGAAAAATTATTGATAAAAAGGCAATAAATATCATAATAGACCCAGGCCTGGCCTTTGGCACTGGCAATCATCCAACAACTCAATTATGCTTGAGATGGATTACAAGAAATGCAAAGTTTAAAACTAGCTTACTTGATTACGGGTGTGGGACAGGAATTCTTGGGATTACAGCATACCAAATTGGCATCAAACATGTAACTGGTGTTGATATAGATGAAAATGCTTTAGAAATTGCGTATGAGAACTCAATAAAAAATAATTCAAAATTAATGATAGATTTTCCATATAATTTAGGAAATAACAAGTTTGACATTGTTATAGCAAACATTTTAAAAAATCCACTTATTAAAATAAAATACAAATTAATAAATTATCTTAGAAAAAATGGAAATTTAGTATTGTCAGGAATTCAAAAATCTGAGATTGAAAATGTAAAAGAAGAGTACCATAAATTAATAGTTCTAGAAACAATAGCCACTCAGGATGAATGGGTTCTCTTGAGAGGAGAACTAACCTAACTTAGAAAAATATCTATCTGATTCTTTCTTAACCTTAGGTGCTAATAAAAGTGTTGAGATTAGTGTTGGTATTACCATTAACGCAAACATACCATCCATAAAGTTTATCACAATATCAATGGAAACAATGGATGCAATCATAATCATTACAACATAAAACCAATTATAATATGTTTTCCATTTTGTTCCAAAAATATAGGCAACACACTTACGTCCGTAGTAGGAATACCCAAACATTGTTGAAAGTGCAAATGTCAGAACAGCAATAATCAAAATTAATCTTCCAAAAAATCCTAATTCTTTTTCAAATGCAAGTGCAGTCAAAGTAACACCATTTGCTTCCGTTTCATACAGCCCAGAAATTAGAATTACAAATGCGGTGACCGAACAAACAATAATTGTATCAATAAAAGGTCCTAGCATTGCAACAAGACCTTCTCTAATTGGTTCTTTTGTTTTTGCTGCTCCATGTGCCATAGCTTCGGTACCAGTTCCCGCCTCGTTTGAAAAAACTCCACGTTTTATACCAGTAATTATTAATGTCCCAAGCGCTCCGCCCAAGACAGCATCTCCTGTAAATGCATCTCTTAATATGAGACCAAAAAGTGCTGGTATCATGGTCACATTTTTAATTAAAATAAATATTGCAGAAATAAAATATATACCAACCATAAATGGAACCAGTCTTGACGCAACTTTTGCGATTCTTTTGATTCCACCAAATACCACAATTCCTACAATAATTGCAATGATAAGTCCAGTAAAACTATGTACAATGATCTCCGACCCTTGAAAAATATCTAATGGTTGATATATAAAATCTCTTATTAATTGTGTAAGTTGATTTGCCTGAAAAAACGTAACGCAACCGAACATCCCTGCAATGCTGAAAAATAATGCCAATGGCTTGTATTTTTTACCTAAACCGATTTCAATAAAATACATGGGGCCACCCTGAATCTCACCAGAATCATCTTTCCCTCGATACATAGTAGCTAATGTGCATGTAAAAAATTTTGTTCCCATCCCAATAATTGCACTGACCCACAACCAAAAAACAACTCCAGGACCTCCTGTATGTATCGCTAATCCAACACCCGCAATATTTCCCATCCCCACGGTACTCGCTAGTGCACTGGATAATGCCTCAAAATGAGTGATTTGTCCTGGGTCATCCTTAGAATCAAATTTCCCTCTTAGTATATCTATTGCATGATTAAGATATCTAAAAGGAGTTAATCTACTGTAAAAGGTGAAAAATATTCCGCTTACAATAATAACAATGACCAAAGGCATACTCCACATGATGTCAGAAAAAATTGCCATCGTTTTATCTAAAAAATTAATCATCAACAATTATCTTTTAAATTATAATCCAATTCTGTTTCATTATAGGTACAAATTACGGAAATTCAAC
>CAZNQF010000085.1:0-1772 GCA_964575125.1 uncultured bacterium | reverse complement strand
CAACAGTATATATTACTAACAATGAGAAAACTTGACCTATATCTTCTACGACAATTTGTTACTTTACTAGGAATTACACTTCTTGGGTTCCAGATTATTTTTATTATTGTTGATATATTTGAGAATTTGGACAAATTTATTGATAACAGTGTTCCTGTAAAAATTGTAATCTTATTCTATATCTATACTTTGCCATGGTTTATAAATATAGGATTACCCATGGCAGTACTCTTGGCATCTGTTTTTAGCATGGGAATACTTGTTAAACGAAATGAATGGACAGCTATGAAAGCATCAGGAATTAGTTTATATCGTCTTGTATTACCTATACTTATTGTTACTTGTTTTGTAAGTGCTGGTTCATTCTATTTGGATAATTCTTTGGTAGGATGGGGTAATGAGAAAAAAGCAGGTTTAAAAGAAAATTATATGAAAAAAAAATCTGTACGTTCAAAAAATAAACAAAAAATTCTAAAAGATCTATTTTTTCAAAAAGAGAAGCAACAACATCTATCTATTTCAACATATAAAGTGAGAGATAAATCTGCACAGAAAATAACACTTATTTCTCTAAAGGATAGTGTCTTACATCAACGAATAGATGGAAAAAAAATGACCTGGAACGATTCTCTTGAAATTTGGAAACTGAAGGATTTTTCTATTCGAAATTTTGATAAACTTGGATGGGAAAACAATGTAATCATTTCTAACAAAGACACATTGATAGATTTAGGTTTTAAACCGGATGAATTAGTTCAAAAATATAAATCGCCCGAAGAACTGAACATTTATGAATTAAATTCAAGAATTAAAAAATTAAAAGAAAATGGTGTAAATACTACCCGTTGGGAGGTCGATAAACAATTCAAAATATCTTTTCCCTTTACATCTATCATCGTTATGATTTTTGGCATTTCTCTAGCAGTTCTAAAGCCAAAGGGAGGCCTATCCCTTGGTGCTGGATTAAGTATTTTTGTTATTTTTTCTTACTACGCATTTATTAAATTTGGACAGTCCATGGGATATAAAGCAGTTTTAGCTCCTTTTGTATCTGCATGGATGGGGAATGTGCTTTTTATTTTGGGAGGTATTATCTTGTTGATTTCCGTAAGAAAATAAAGTGGTACTATTGGAAAGCAATAAAAATAATATCTAAAAAATAATAGAAAACGCTGAATTATTTGAAAAAAAATTTAACTTGACAATAATCATAAAATATATTGATTGTAATCAATATCGGTAGTGTTCAGGCTTATATGGACCTTCTTTAGAAACACCAATATAGTCTGCCTGTACATCTGTCAATTGTGTTAGCTTAGCACCTAAATGATCTAAGTGTAATCTAGCAACTTCCTCATCTAATTTTTTCGGCAATACGTACACACCAATCTCGGGTGCATCTATTGACAATGCAAATTGTGCCAGTACTTGGTTTGTAAAGGAATTAGACATAACAAAACTAGGGTGCCCTGTGGCACAACCAAGATTGACTAAACGCCCTTCCGCTAATAAAAATATTTGGTGTCCATCAGGAAAAGTGTATCTATGAACTTGCTGTTTTATACCTTCTTTTATCACATCCTGATCCTCATTCAAAGGTGTCACCTGAATTTCATTATCAAAATGTCCTATATTACATACAATTGCTTGGTCTTTCATTTGATACATGTGTTCTCTTGTTATAACATCTTTATTACCTGTTGTGGTTACAAAAATATGACCTTCTACAAGTGCGTTCTCTACGGTTGTTTCTTCAAACCCTTCCATGGCTG
>CAZNQF010000084.1:0-8125 GCA_964575125.1 uncultured bacterium | reverse complement strand
CGGAGTGTTTTCAGGAGATGGGGAGGGGGGAAGAGCAGGAGGTTGCTGGTTCGTTGCATCCGGAACAAGGTTATCGCCAATCCCCGCGTTGCCAGTGGAACCGGTTTCGGGTTGAAGCGAAGGAGTGTCACCCGTCCTTAAAAGTTTCTCGGAGTCTGCCGCTTCACCTTGGTAAAGAGCGTAGAGAGCAAAGGATAAAATGAAAAAGCCGAGAATTCCCCAAACCGTCATTTTAGTCAATTGGGCTGCTGAACCCGCGCCCAAAACCTGATCGGCGGCTCCGCCCCCGAGGGCCGACCCCATACCTCCCGAAGTACGCTGAATCATGATCAGCATTACCACGACAATGCAAATAAAGATAAGAAATAGTGTTAGAAACGTAATCATTACAAGGCGATAAAACCCCCCATGTTGCCTTTCTTTAAAACAAAAGGCAATCCCGTTTACGAAAACTTAAACGCCGAGAGAAGCGAGAATTTTTTCCAAATCCCTTTGGGTTGGGGAGTAATTTTGGCTTCTATCTTGAGTTTGCTCTACGTTTGGAATGGAGGATTAAGCGCTGTTGTCAAGACGGACATTTTACAATTTATATTTATGTTTGTAGGATTTATTTTATTACTTGTAGGATCATGGAAAGAATTTGGAGCACCTACATTACTTTTTTCCCAGTTACCTAAAGATTTATTGAGCCCCACCGGGGGGAACTCAATCCAATATATATTTGTTTGGTTTTTTATTGCACTTTGGACCTTTGTAGATCCGGGATTTCACCAACGCGCTTTAGCTGCAGAATCTAGAAAAACAGCTAGAAATGGGATTTTGATCTCTATTGGATTCTGGATAATATTTGATATATTAACTGTAATTACAGGGCTCTATGCCATATCGATTTTGAATAATCCGGACTCCCTATTTATTTATCCCCTTTTAGCTTTAAAAGTACTTCCTATCGGATTGGTCGGAATTTTCTTTGTGAGTTTATTTTCTATTATCATGTCTACAATTGATTCATTCGGATTGATTAGTGCTACAACGTTTGGCAGAGATATTCTTTGGAGGATAGAGACTCAACGAAGTAAAAGATTGGACCCTTTGAACCACATTAAAAAAGGATTAATTATATCAACATTTTTATCTATTTTATTGGTGATGAGTATTCCGTCCGTTGTTAAACTTTGGTATACTATTGGGTCAGTATTTATTCCCGGACTTCTGCTGCCCTATTTATTTACTCTTTTTAAACAAAAACCAAATTTTTTCTTTACAGAATGGACATTAATTCTTCCGGTTCTAGTTTCGCTAATTTGGTATTTCTTTGGTCAGATTAACGGTTCATATTTTCTAATGATCGAACCATTTTATCCTGGATTAATTGTTTCTGCGTGTTTTATTATTTTCCAAAAAATTTTTAAAAATAATCAAGATCCATTTTCCATATCAGCTGAATAATTTCCTGATGTAGCGGCACTATTTAATTTTGCTCTTTTAAGAAAAGCGTCTTGACCTGCTCTAAATTTTTCAGCCTTTCTCTCCCATGCTTTTAAAGCAGATGCCTGCAACGCTCTTCCATATGAAAAACTTAATTTCCATGGTAAATCATCACCTAACTGGTTCATCGCATTAAGATGTTGTGTAGCTAACAAATCACTTTGTCCACCTGATAAAAAGCAAATCCCAGGGACCGCTGCAGGTACCGTCCTTAAAAAACATTCTACTGTAGCTTCAGCAACTTCCTCAACTGAAGATTGTTCAGGACAGTTCAAGGCAGATAAAACCATATTGGGTTTTAATATGATTCCTTCTAGAAGAACTCCTTGATCAAATAACTCCTGAAATACACATTTTAATGTTTCCTCTGTCACACTAAAACAAGTTTCTATATCATGTGTCCCATTCATTAAAACCTCCGGTTCTACAATGGGAACAATGTTTGCTTCCTGACAAAGGGCAGCATAACGAGCGAGCGCATGGGCATTAACATAAATACATGTAGATGAAGGAATATCATCGCCAATCTTAATGACCGCTCTCCATTTTGCAAATCGTGCCCCAAGCTCATTGTATTCACGTAGGCGTGTCCGTAGTCCGTCCAACCCTTCCGTAACTGTTTCATCATCAAATCCTGCAAGAGGTTTTGCTCCCATGTCCACCTTTATCCCAGGAAAAACTCCCTTATCTAAAAGTAATCTCGGAAAAGGAGTACTATCAGAAATACTTACTTGTCGAATGGTCTCATCATAAAGAATCACACCACTAATGTATTTCTCCATTTCAGGACTTGTAAAAAGCATATCTCTATAAGTATTTCTGGATATTTCAGTACTTTCAGTCTGAATGGAATCAAATCGTTTCCCAATAGTTGGGGTACTCTCATCCGCTGCTAAGATTCCTTTATTTTCTGCTACGATTTTTTGTGCTGTCTCTGATAATGATATTTGATTCATGACCTTTCCTTTATTTATTATGATTTGTTTCAATGGTTTTCATCTCACCTGACTCAACATAGATCATTTTGCTCCATGTTTTTGTTTTATTTTTCATATATTTAACTCCAGGAATCCAGCCATCACAAACTCCTGTTGCAACGAAAAGTGCATCCTGGGATGTACAAAGATCGTTTGCGTCCCATACTTTATAAGCATTTTTTCCCAAAACCTTTTCAGCTTTATTTTTATAAGATTGTTCATGGAAATATAATTTCCCTTCAAAAGCTCCTTTAAGTCCTCTAACAGCAGCTGCAGTTATCACTCCCTCCGGCGCAGAGCCAATTCCAATTAAAAGATCAGCATCGCCATCTACCGCTCTTAAGGCACCAACTATATCACCATTTTGGATAAAATCAATATCGACACCCAATTCTTTCAACTTATTAATTTTATCATTGTTTCTTGGGCGTTCAAGAATAATTACTTTTATTTCAGATATAGATTTTTCTAATATTTTTGATGCTATGTTTATGTTTTCCTCAACCGATTTATTTAATGAAATATGTCCTTTCAATGATGGAGGCCCTGCTATCTTATCCATGTAACATTCAGGAGCATGAAGTAAAGTTCCCCTTGGAGCAACCACTAACACACACATAGAGTTTGGTAAATCAAAAGCACAATGAGATGTGCATTCTAGAGGGTCTACCGCAATGTCAACACGTAACAATGTTGCGTCTTGAAGCCCTTGGCCTAATTCTTCTCCGATGTATAACATAGGAGCCTTGTCCATTTCTCCTTCGCCAATTGCTACGCGGGCATGAACGGGAATTGTTTCAAAGACATCTCTCATTGCAGTCACAGCTGCATCATCTGCCTTATTTTTATCGCCACACCCTCTCAATTTACCACTTGCAATAGCTGCTCGCTCTGTTGCTTTTAAAAAATGAGATGCTAAATTAATAAGCTTATTCATAATCTCTAAATTGTTTGTCCAATATCATTTAATAGGTTTTTAAACCAATCAATTTTTGGATTAAATAATTTGCCACCTTTAATTCTATTAAATTTTATCAATGATAATTTGGCATCATTCTTTTCATCTGTTCCTACAACTCCTGATTCAGAATTTAAAGCACAATCAACTGCTAATTTTGCTGATTTTTTAATTAAACTTATATCATATTTATTTGGTGCTGCTGATCTCGCAAAATATCCACTTTTTTGTATTAAGATTTTTTCCGCTCCAATCATTTTAGAGAATTGACTTGCAAACCATTGACCAGGGTTTATTTCATCCAATCGAACATGCCCAAATGCATCTCTATTAACTTTTGTCCCCTTTTTTTCTAGCTCTATAATTATCTCATCTAAACATGCGCCTTCACTTAAAAAGATATTTACACAATCTTTTTCATCCATAGCATTTGCTAGCCTGTTTCCCTCTTTTTCCATATCAATTTTTTTTTCAGGAATATAAATTGCATCTATATCCCAACATGATTTTTTTAATAATAAATTATCATTAAATTGTTTTAAGCTCAATTTATTTTGGTATTTTAAAGCAGAAGCTGCTGTCAACCATCCACAGCTACGTCCCATAACTTCATGAATAATTAAGTGTCTTGGGCTTGAGGTATTTTCATTTACAATATTTTTAAAAAATAATGCACTTTGCTCTGCTGCAGTATCTGATCCTAGTGATTGAACTATTGGAATGATATCATTATCTACGGTCTTCGGTAATCCAACAACTGTAAGCTCATATCCTCTTTTTGTTAAGAACTTTGACAGCTCTGATGCCATTGTATTTGTGTCATCCCCACCAATCGTATGTAAAATATTAATTTTATCTTTTAGAAGAATAGTTGCTGCTTTCTCAAGAGGATCTTCATGCTTTTTAATAAGTCCCTTATTATAACAATCCTCTGAGTTAGTTAACTTTATTCGACTATTTCCTATAATACTTCCACCGTACGAAAACAAAATCGACGTGTTATTCAATACTTCTGAAGGAAATAAATATGATTTACTCTGAAGCAAACCCTTATATCCATTAAGGTAGCCCACAAAATTTGCAGTTACTTTTTCTCTTTTATAACTTTCAATTAACGCCCCAATAGAGGCAGAAAGACAAGGAGCTAATCCCCCTGAAGTAAGAAAACCAATATTCATTTTATAGATTTGTTCACAATAAAGAGCTTGAAATTAAATCTTATGTATATAATGTTTCATTTTCTTTTCCCTAGTTTATATATATAGAAAAATGATTTATTTCTTTTAAATAGTGTATTTTTAAACTTTATTTTTAACATCAACATGAAAAAAATCGTCTGGGCTCCAAAAACAAAGGACATTAAAACATCCCAAATGTGGGAGTTTATGATATTTGTAAATAAAAAATATGGTTCAAATTTTAAGACTTATCACAAATTATATAACTGGTCAATTGACCACCCTGATTTATTATGGGAAGCCATTTGGAATTTTTGTGATATAATTTATTCAGAACCTTTTACACAGGTTGTAGATAATATTTATCAAATGCCAGGAGCAACATGGTTTAAATCTTCCAAATTAAATTTTGCTGAAAACTTATTAAGATTCCAAGATAACCAAACTGCATTGATTTTTAAGGGCGAAGATAAAATTAAGAGGACTCTTTCTTATAAAGAATTATATAGAGAAGTTGCAAAACTAACATCTGCATTAAAAACTGCTGGAGTTAAAAAAGGTGATAGAGTTGCAGGTTTCCTCCCAAATATTCCTGAATCAGTAATTGCAATGTTAGCGTCGTCCTCTATTGGAGCAGTTTGGAGCTCTTGCTCACCAGATTTTGGGGTTAAAGGTGTGTTGGATCGTTTTTCTCAAATTGAACCTAAAGTTTTATTTGCGTCAGATGGATATTTTTACAATGGGAAACAATTTAATTGTTTAGAAAAATTTAATGAAATTTTGATGAATTTAACCTCAGTCAAAAAAGCAATTGTAGTTCCATACTCAAGTGAGAGACCTCAACTAAGGTCTGATTCAAAAACAATTTTGTATCCTGATTTTATTACTGGTCATCAATCAGAAAATATTGAATTTGAACAACTTCCTTTTAGTCATCCTCTATATATAATGTATTCATCTGGTACAACAGGTTTACCAAAATCTATAGTGCATTCCTGTGGTGGAACTCTTATACAGCACTTAAAGGAATTACGATTGCATACTAATTTAAAGAGGGAAGATACAATTTTTTACTTTACTACATGTGGGTGGATGATGTGGAATTGGCTGGTCTCATCTTTAGCCGTTGGCTCTTCTCTAGTACTTTATGATGGGTCTCCATTTTATCCAAATCCAGAGGCTATGTGGAGAATGATTGAGAACTTAGGAATAACCGTTTTTGGAACAAGCGCAAAATTTATTGCAGCAAGCGAAAAAGCAGGAGTAAAACCAAAAAATTCGATTGATCTAACAAATTTGAAAAATATTTTATCAACAGGTTCCCCTCTAATGGAAGAAAATTTTGATTATATTTACAAAAATGTAAAACCAATTGTTCAGTTATCTTCTATTTCTGGGGGTACAGATATTATTTCATGCTTTGCTCTCGGGAATCCCATATTGCCGGTTTATCGTGGAGAGCTTCAATGCAGGGGTCTGGGGATGGCAATAGATTCTTATGATGAAATGGGAAAATCACTACAGGACCAAAAAGGTGAATTAGTTTGTAAAAAAGGATTTCCCTCTATGCCAATTAATTTTTGGAATGACCCTGATGGAGAAAAATATCACCATGCTTATTTTAAAAAATATAATGGCATTTGGAGTCATGGTGACTATATCACAATAAATAAAAACGGAGGAGTAAAAATTTTTGGCAGAAGTGATGCAACCTTAAATCCGGGAGGTGTAAGGATTGGTACCGCAGAAATTTACCGTGTGGTTGAAGGCTTTGAAGAAATTGAAGACAGTCTTGTCATTGGTCAAAACTGGAATGATGATGAAAGAATAATATTATTCGTAAAACTTTCACACAGACAAATATTATCCGAACAATTAATCAAGAATATTTTAGATAAAATTCGTAAGGGTTGTTCTCCTAGACATGTGCCAGGAAAAATAATAGCAGTTAAAGATATACCTTATACAATTAGCGGGAAAAAAGTAGAAATCGCAGTAAAAAAAATTATTGCTGGAAAGACTGTAACTAATCAGGATGCTCTATCTAACCCTGAGTCATTAGATTTATTCAAAAATTTATCTGAACTTCAAACTTAAATCAGAAAATTATTATCTTATTTTGTACTATCCAAATTAGTTTTAGCTATCGTATAATTGGATAATATTGTTTTAATTTAGTGCAGCGGTTCAGAACATGGTAATCTCCTTTATTACTACTTTTGTTTTTGGGCCGCTTTATTTTTCTCAACCCTATTATATATTAGAATGGAACATTTAATACTTCATGGTAGTAGAAAATAAAAAATGAAATGGTTAAAAAAAAGGAGATTACCATGAAAAACAAAAAAGAAAAGTTCAATTCTTTTATCACATTTGGAGTATTCCTTGTGTTCACAGGAGCATTGATCTATCAAACCCTTCCAGAAAATGAAAATCAGGAAATCGTTCAGAAGAATTTAATAGAAATGGAAACAAAAAACATTTCTCATGAGATTCCGGAAATTGAACCTATTAGGGATTCTGAATGGGATTCAAATATTGATGAAGATAAACATACATCAGATCAATCGTTTGATGAAGCATTTGCATCTGCAAGGTTTGTGCTAGGAAAAGGTCAAACATTTTTTTGGAACGGGAGCGAATATTCAACAAATCTTGCTGAAGAAATCCACCCTGTAACAACAAAAAATGATCAACTAATTGCTGGTTCAACCCAAGAAACCTCATATGAGTTAAGCGAGACAGATGTAAAGAAAATATCTACCTCACAAGGAATCATATCAGTAAAATAATAATAAAAAACCGGGCAGGAAATCCTGCCCGGTTTTATAAAATATATTATATAGTATTTTTTTCTATCCTGCTTTATCTATCAACTCCCGTACCAATACTTCAATAGGTTTTTTACGATCATATTCTTCTCCATTTATGAGTATCTTTGGTACAGCTAGACGTAACCCAGTAGATTTCAATTCATCCATTTCTCTGTAAATCCGTTGTTGGAGAGCAGGGTCTTCCATATCTTCTTCCAATAACTGTAAGTCCAACCCCATTTCATCTGCAAATTGAAGTGGTAGATCTTCATTATTTTTTAGCTCTCTATACCTGCTCATAATTTGTTTATGCATTTCCTTATATTTACCTTGCTTACCTGCAGCCATAGCATAAAGCGCTGCTTTGTTTGCTTGTTTATGTGATCTCAAAGGAAAATTCTTAAAAACAATTTTTACATCATTCGGAAATAAGGAAAGTAATTTGTCCACCGAACTGGTGAATCTTGCGCAGTAGGGTCACTGATAATCCATCCACTCTATAACCGTTACCTTTGCATCTTTTGCGCCAAGATAATCGGAATCACCAACTGGAATATTAAAAATTTCTTTTGGGGCGATGATCCAAGTTCCATCATCATAAATTAGGATTTTTCTACCATCAACGGCCGTTGCTTTTACGCCCTTCACTCCCTCTGCTTTTTGGGAGGTAATATCTTGACAGATTAATAAACCAGTCAAAAACAATAATGT
>CAZNQF010000083.1:0-8297 GCA_964575125.1 uncultured bacterium | reverse complement strand
ATGCCAATAGTTGACGCAAACACACCTGAAAACAAAATTTTCGTGTAAATTTATTGAAAATATTCCTATGACTATTGCAGTTGGGACTTACACCAGAAAATAAAATTTTACTAATTTCAGGAGAAAGTAAATGTAAGTGCTCCATCATAATTTCTTCTAAAAGTTCAATATCAAACCGGAGCAACTCCCGTTCATCCATTTAATGATTATCGAGTTTTTACCGGTGCAGGAACAGTTGCATTGGAATTTATAAATGAAATAAAAAATTTAGATGTTATGGTTGTCCCAATCGGCGGAGGGGGACTCATAAGTGGAATTGGGGTTGTAGTATCTCACCTTCTCCCGGATGCAATATTAATCGGAGCGGAACCAAAAATTTCTAACTTTGGGCAACAATCTTTAGTAGCAGGAAAAATAATTCCATCTGATTATCCTACAACTCTGGCAGATGGATTGAGGTCAACTTTTGGTGAAAAATCATTTTCGATGGTTAAAAAATATGTACATAAAATCCTAACAGTTTCGGAAGATGAAATAATGTTATCAATGCGGATAATATGGGAAAGAATGAAATTAGTTATTGAACCCTCTTCAGCTGTGGCTTTGGCTGTAGTAATAAAAAATAAGGAAAAATTTCAAAATAAAAGAATAGGTATAGTTATTTCAGGAGGGAATGTAGAGTTATCTCAAATGAAGTGGTAATTCTTATATTTTACTTAATATAATGAAGCAAATATCATTGTTATTATTGGTGTCACTTTTATATCCTCAGGGGACCTCTGCCCCTATCAATATTGATGGTCAGTTTGGTGATTGGCATGACATTCCCTATATTAGTGATGATAATTCTGAATCGTACAGTGAAGAAGATTTTTACCAACTAAGGATTGCAAATGATAACAACTTTTTATTTCTAAAACTTGATTTCAGAGAAAACGAAATTCTAATGCAGGACTGGAACGATATTCATCTATTCATTGATGTAGATGGTAATTCAGAAACAGGACACTCTGTCTATGGAATTGGAGCGGAATTGGATTGGTGTTTTGGTTGTCGAAGCGGTCAATATTATTATTTAGATGGAATTATTGAAATATATCAAAATGATTTGACCCTTAGAATTGCTCCAACCATTACCGATGAAAAGTTTGAGATCTCTATCTCTCGTTCTAGTAATGTAATGACTATGGATGAAACCCATATTCCCACAAATATAAATTTAGCTTTTCATGGTAGCGTAGATATCTTTTCCAATGAACAGGGAGGTATTGATTATGAATTTGATATGGCAAGCGTTTCACCGCCTGAACCTATTGCTCTAGAAAAAAACGATGACCAAAATGTGCGAATCCTTTCGTACAATGTGTGGAGTGATGGTTTGTTTAATTCGGAGCGTCAGCCAAGATTTGAACGAATCATTAAAGCACTGGAGCCAGACATAATGGGATTCCAAGAAGCCTATGATGGAAATGATATAGAAGCACTTTTTGAAGATTGGCTTCCAGAAGTAAATTGGCACGTGAGCAGTGAATGGAACGGAAATTATGTTGTTTCTAAATATCCAATTTTATATCAGGGAAATCATTCATGGAAATCTATGGGTGTTTTACTGGATACAGAAGAGGATTTGGGAACACCATTATTTTTCATCAATTCACATTTCAGTTGTTGCGGTGCTAATGATAACCGTCAGGAACAGGTAGATGAGCTAATGGGTGTTATACGTGAGCTTAAAGATGGAGGTGGACCATTTACTTTGGCTGAGGGAACACCTATTGTTCATGTAGGAGATTTCAATTTAGTTGGGTACCGGCAACAGTTGGTAACGCTAACAGATGGAGATATTGTGGATGAAGATTCTTTTGGAATTGACTTCCTTCCAGATTGGGATGACTCTCCTTTTACCGATTTATTTTCTACTCACACTCATGTTCGAATGGGATACACATGGAGAAAGGATGGTAGTCAGTGGAATCCAGGAAAATTGGACTATATTCTTTATACCGACTCAGTTTTAGAGCCGGACAAACATTTTGTGCTCAATACACTGGCAATGCCTGAAGAGGATCTATCTAACTATGATCTGGAATTGGAGGACACAAATATTGCTTCAGATCATCTTCCTAGAGTTATGGATATTAGAGTATCTAATTTAGATACATCTATTTCTGTGAATATTGCAGCGGGTTGGAATATGGTTGGACTTCCGTTGAACGTTGTGGACAATCACTATCTGACACTTTTTCCAAGTGCCACAGAGGGAACCTTATATAAATTTTATCAAACCTATATAATGTTATCAAATTTATACGCGGGAGAAGGATACTGGCTCTACTTTGAAGAAGAAAATGTAACAAATATTATTGGTAATGAATATTATGAAATTACAATACAAATAGAGGAAAGGTGGAATTTGATTTCAGGAATTGCATCAAACGTATCTTTGAGTGAGATAGATGATCCGGATGGTCTCATTGTTCCTGAAACTTGTTATCATTTTGAGAACGGTTTGTACAGCAATATTGATACGATTGAGCCTGGAAGATCGTACTGGATATTTTCCAATGGATTTGGGTTAATTTATTTATATAACTCAAATTAATTTTCTAACCTTCAACCTACATTTAGTTTTTATGGAATTAATATAGTTGTGAATGAGTCTAACTATTATGATGGAGATTCACTGTTAATGAAAAAACAAATTATTTTTTTTATTTTTCTCATATCTGTTGTTTTCCCTCAGTCGTGGAACACCACCTTAATTGGTCTACTGGATTATGCACATTTTGTGAATGATTTCTGGGGGTTTATAGCTGATAATGGTTAGGAGTATGCTCTTGTGGGAACATCCTTGGGAGTCTCAATTGTTGATGTAACTACAAATCCATTCCAGCCTGAGCAGGTTGGATTTATTCCCGGAGATGAATCTAATTGGAGGGATGTTAAATTTTATAATAATCATATGTATATCAGTACTGAGGCAGATATGGGTATTCAAGTCGCTGACATTACCGACCCTGAAAACCCTGAGCTGGTTTTTGAGTGGGATGGTGTCATTCGTGCTCATAATTTATTTCAGGCTGATGGTTATTTGTATGTAGTGGGTGCTGATGAGGGAGACGATATAGAAATATTAGATCTGTCAAACCCTGCTGAGCCGGTAAGAGTAGGCGGATGGTCAGCTGAATACATCCATGATGTGTATGTCCGAGATAATTACGCATATGCCTGTGGATATTATTCAAGTACCATGTACATTATTGATATTTCCGATCCTGCCAATCCGTTTACAGAAGCTAGCTGGACCTATCCGGGTGCCGCGCATGCTACCTGGTTAACCGAAGACGGAAATTATCTTATAACGGGAGATGAAACTTCCGGAGGATATGTAAAAATATGGGATATATCAGATTTCAATAATATAAATATGGTCTCAGAGTGGTTGCCTGAGGGAGGGGAAAATAAATCTGCTCATAATGTATTTGTCCGGGGTGATTATCTTTATATTAGCTACTATGTTTTTGGTCTTCAAATTTTGGATATTTCTGACCCTACAAATCCTGAATTAGCAGGATATTACGATACCTATCCCGGTGAAGAAGGATTGTACGAGGGAAACTGGGGCGTTTATCCTTTTGCGGAAAGTTGCCATTCCTATGTCTCAGACATGGAAGCGGGATTGGTTCTTGTAGATTTTGATGGATGTGTTAATCCCGATCCCGAGCTGAGTTTTTCACCTGAAAGTTTTAATTTTCAAACTACACAAGGGGAAATAGTTACCGATATCTTAACGCTTACAAATACGGGAGATGAAGGCTCTACTTTGTATTTCAGAGTAGAAGCTGAGGGAACATCACCATTTGAAAATCCCGGAGGTGGACCAGATATCTTTGGATATGAGTGGAGTGACTCAGATTTGGATTCAGATATTTCATTTGATTGGATAAATATTGAAGGACATTTTAGTACTGAAGAAGTTCTTTTTTCAACAAATGATGATGCCCCCGAACCTTTTCAATTAGTTTCGGAATTTCCTTTTTATGGAAATTCTTATTCACATTTGATTGTGAATCCCAATGGTTGGGTTGGATTTGGGAGTGATAGTGATAGCTGGGATAATCTTAATATCCCAAACTCGCATGCCCCAACATCTGCAATTTTTGCATTGTGGGATGATTTGAATCCTGAAAATATGAATTGCAATGAGTTTTGCTCAGGTAAGGTTTATATTAATTCAAACGAATACAGATCCGTAATTTGGTTCAATGATGTTGCGAAATGGTATTCAGAGGGCGATGAAGCATTTTTTGATTTTCAAATTGTATTATATTCTTCGGGGAAAATAAAAATTAATTATAATTCCATTATTGGGGTTCCCAGTGCAACCATTGGTATTCAAAATCAGGATGGTAATGATGGATTATTAGTTAGTTTCTTAACAGAATATTTACATGATTTTTTATCGCTTGAATTTGAATCAGGAGGTGTGCCCAATTGGATTACCATTAATAATGGACAAAATGAGGGACAAATAAATTCAGGCGAGACTGATGATATCATAATTCAAATTGATACGGGTAGCTTGGAACCGGGAATTTTTGAAATTGATTTAAAAATTTTGAACAATGCCTCTCCATCAATTTCAATACCTCTTGAGCTAATTGTTGAAGACACTGATGCAAATATGACCCTGACAATTCCTAACAGTATTGATTGGAATTTGATTGGGCTCCCACTGAATCTATCAAATGTTAATTATCAAAATGTATTTCCTACCGGGATTGAAGGTTCTTGCTATGGGTTTGATGGTGAATATTTTCAAGTCATTGATATGGAATTAGGTAAGGGTAATTGGCTTCGTTTCCCTGATATAGGTTCTACAGATATTACGGGAGAATTAGTTGAGGATTTAACAGTAGATATCCTTCAGGGTTGGAATATAATATCCGGAATTTCTCAAGTTGTGACAGAGGAACAAATTATTGATTTGCAGGGAATATTAATTCCCGGGACCTTATACGGTTTCGATGAAACGTATATAGATAGTCCGATTTTAGAACCTGGGAAAGGATATTGGATTCGAGCGAGTGGTTCAGGAGAGATAGTGGTCTCATCAACTGGTTCTTTAACATCAAGGATGACTATTTTAAAACCGAAATATCCTAATACCTTGACATTCAAAAACCAATTCTTTTATTTCGGTAACGAAATTGAAGTGGATAATCCATTGAGTTTTTCGCTACCGCCCAAACCGCCGTTGGGTACAAAAGATATTCGTTTTTCCGGAGACACCAAGCTATGCTCAACTGATGAATGTGTGATTGAGGTGATGAACGGTGGACGACCACTTTCATTTGAGTGTGAAATAAAAGATGGTGAAGTTTGGGAAATTGTAGATGAAAGTGGGACAGTGTTTGAGTGCGAAGGTGTTCAGGTGATAGAGATGAGTGCTGAAACGGAAATACTTTTACTGAGAACATCCACTTCTGCCCAAGCTCCCCAAAAATTTGCGCTTTCGCCCGCATATCCCAATCCGTTTAACCCAGTAACTACTATTCAATTTACTCTTTCGATGGTTGAGACGTTGGACAGAACTTCACTGCAAATTTATGATATCAATGGAAAACAAATAGAAACACTTTTGGATAAACAACTTCCACCAGGAACCCACACAATAAAATGGAATGCGTCTGGTTTTTCAAGTGGAGCGTATATCTTAAAATTCAAGAGTGGTAGTTTTTCAGAAATACAAAAATTGATGTTTATTAAGTAGGTGCTTTCAAAAGCTATAATTTTTTAAAACCTATGGTTTTCTTTTTCTGTAAAACTTTAATGAGATTTATAAATTTTTTAATTATATCCTCTTGTTGTCTTTTTGCTCAATTGGTCTCACCTGCCCACAATGATAGCCTTAGCACTATACATGTTTATTTTGAGTGGGAGCAACTATCAAATGCAGTTTCCTATCAGTTACAGGTGTCTGAAAATGATTCCATAGGATTTCAGGACCCAACTATAGATTTAATTGATACAACCTTAGTAAAGGTTTTGTACAATGGGTTTCATTGGAACACTTCCTATATCTGGAGGCTAAGGCCAATCAATACATTGGGAGATTTTGGAGAATGGAGTAATATAGGAGTTTTTTATATTAAACCTTTACCACCAGAAATATCATCATTTGATGTCTCCATTTATGACTCCTCATCTTACAATGAGGGTATAACAATAATGGACCAACTGGGAGATGGGATTATTTATGCAATTGATATCAGTGGAAGCCCTGTTTGGTTTGTTCAAAGTAATATAGTTTGGTCAAACGGGTTTAGCTATCTTGTGCAATTTACTCATTTTTTACCTAGTGGTAATTTTATAGGTATTGCAGAGATGAGAGAAAATAATTTACCTGCTAGAGCTTTTGAAATGGCAATTGACAATACATTGATTTGGGAAGGTCCAGGGGAGCTTAATCTTTTTGGCGTTCACCACGATGTATTTCCCATGCCTAATGGGAATATTTTGGCCCTTACGATAGAGGAAAAACTGTTCCCAATTCCTGATGAGGTTAAGGTTCCTGAAAACTACGCTTTTGTGGATTCACTTCCGTGGCAAGGTGACCGGATTGTTGAATGGGATAGTTTTGGTAATGAAGTGTGGAGCTGGAGTGTGTTTGACCATTTTGATAGAGCAGATTGGAACCAGACAGATTATGAATTTTTATTTATACACTCAAATCCTGCTGATTTTTTTTACGATTGGACCCACAGCAATGCGGTTTGGTATGATGAATTAGAAAATGTCATCTATTTATCTGTAAGGAACTTATCTAGAATTACCAAAATTAATTATTCTACAGGAGAAATTATTTGGAATATGGGTAAGGACATGCCCAGCGGAGATGTTACAGTTGGCACTGATTTAGAATTCTCAGGTCAGCATTCAGTAAAAATATTAGATAATAGAAATATTATGATTTATGATAATGGGATTGGAAATAGCCAATTTATCTCAAGGGGTCTAGAAATATCAATTTCAGAGAGTGATCAAATTCCAGAAGCAGAAATATTTTGGGAATATTTTCTGGGAGAGGGATTAGGAAGTGGACTGATGAGCGATTGTGATAGACTTTCAAATGGGAACTCATTGTTGACCTCCACGACTGTTAATTACATTTTAGAGGTGTCTCCTGATAACGAAATTGTCTGGGAAATATTACCAAACCAAGATGGATCCACATACAGATCAGAAAGAGTGCCGGGCCTATATAGGCATGCATTTACTGTCATTCAGCCTAACTTTATAGATGGTGAAAATGGACCTACGCTCACCTCAATTCCCGGAGAGATCAGTTTGAATTATAGATTAATCAATGAGGGACGGGAAAGAGAAACTTTTCATTATTCTTTGACAGATGAATTGGGATGGTTTTCAGATTCCGGATCTGTGGAAATTAATTCAGAGGAAGATACTATAATTTTTTTGTCTGGCATTGTTCCTAACTATGCTGCTTCAACGACGCTCTCATTCGCTTTAGCTCCTGAGATTGCACCACAACTTGTAAAAACTTTTTCTCTGATTTTAGAATCATCATTATCAATAAAGACACCTCAATCATCAGATACTTTTTCAATCAATTCGATATATCCAAACCCATTTAATATGGCTACCACGATTCAATATACATTACCTAGCGCACGGACAATGAGTTCAACATCTCTACAAATATTTGATATAACAGGGAATTTGGTAGCAACACTTGTGAATAAAAATCTTTCACCAGGAGATCAAACAATAACTTGGAATGCTGATAGGCATTCAAGCGGAGTATATTTTCTTAAAATGGAATTAGAAAATTATTTACAGGTAAAAAAAATAATGTTAATAAAATAATTAAAGTTTTAATGAATAGATTTGTATTCTCATAAAATAATTCTTTATTAACTCCTTTTTGCATATTATAATTTTCCATGCAGTACAGCACGGATTTATACATTTTAAGGATTCTTCAGAATAGTTATCATATCTCCAAGTGTAGAAGGATCGTCAACAGAAAATGACAGTACTAAAGAAGAAGATATCCTAGATCTCCAAAATTAAACATTCCAATTATGAGTTATAATTGTTTCAATCGTAATAGATTATTCTTAATAATATTTTTTTTAAATATTTTACAATCTGAGGTTCCTAGTTGGGATGTAAATCCTTCTGAATATGAATTTACAGCTTCCATGACAGGAATTTTATTTTTTGATGATGTAGAATCTTCAGATGCTACTGATATAATTGCTGCGTTCTCT